>JAMOZU010000190.1 GCA_023667745.1 Ruminococcus sp. | reverse complement strand
GGTCATTTCACGCAACAGCTCCTCCGTGTCAACGTCGGTGACTATCCTGTGGATAGCCTCAAACTCCAGAGCGGGACTGTGGAGATTGACAATTTCCGCCAGGGCGTATCTTGCAGGGTGGTCGGACATATCCTTTCCGGGGTTCTGCCGCTTTAATTCCTCGTAATATTCCTTGGCTGTGGCAAGGGAATGGTTGCCGTCCCCCATGGCGAATATCAACGGGTGAGGGTCTGCGGCTTTTTTATCCGCCAAACGGTCAAGGGCAGACAGTACCCCCTCGGCGGCTGTTTCGTCAAGGATATACCCCGCCGCCCTGCCGCCTTTTTGCATAAGCTCAAAATCGTATACCTTCGTCAGCTTGTCTTTCAGTTCCGCCAACGGCTCTATGACGGTGTTATCGGGGTCGTCTATGAGTATCATGATATGGGGCAGCTCCAGAGCCGCCTTTCTGCGGACTTTCAGGCGGGGAGGGATCCTTTCGGCAACGGTAGCCTCCGTCGCCCTCACGGGAGACTTGCTCCCCTCGGAAAAGTCGTACATTTCAAGGTCTATTGCCCCCACAAGCCCCCGCCGCATTTTTCCGGTACTGTCTGTTCGCTCCAGATAAACAAGGGAATTTTTGTATTCCCCGAAAACGCCCTCGGAAATATACTTTTCCATATTCGCGTGAATGCGGTCGATGCGCTTGTCCACGTCTGCCTCTTCAAGATACGCCTCCGGGAGTATCAGCTCATACGCCGAGGGCGAACCTGCTGTGATACTTTCCGTCTGCCGCCAGTATTCCGGCTGAGAGGTGAACTGGTCGCAGGCTTCCACCGCCCATTTGGTCATATCCGCCTTTCGGGGAAGAAGAATGTCCGCTGTTGTAAACGCTCTGTTCATATTTTATTGCATCCTTTCGTTGCCGGGTGGTTTTTTCACCGCCGCAGGCGGGGAAAAACTTCAATAATCTATTATATATTATAATCCAATTTTGTAAATTTTTCAAGCGGTTGTTTTTATAACTTTATTTTTGTAACATCAAACGAAATTTTTCGCAAACTTAATGCAAAATTTGTAAAATATTACAATGCTCGGCTTGAAAAAGCCTGTTTTCGGCTTTATCAAGGCTTTTTTAAGGCATTCTTTCGGCTGACCTGCGGGAAGCTCGCCTGACTCCCGAAATTTCCAATTTTTCCAAAAATCTTAAAAACACTTGACAATCCCGAAAAAAAGTAGTATAATGTATTTATATGAAATGCAGGGGGCTTTACGGCTATGGCAGTTTACTGGTGTATACTTGTTTTATCCGCCGCTGCGGGCATTCCCCTGTGCGGGCTTTACGAAAAGCGTTCGGATAAGCGGGCTGCGGTCTACTGCATTCTGATGTGGGCGGTCTTTTCGGTCACAGCCGCCCTCCGCTTTGACGTGGGTGTGGACTACAATATGTATGCGGGGCTGTTCTACGACATGAATTTTATGGATATGGAGCAGCTGGGCGAAATTCAGCGGGAAAAGGGAATGCTTTTCCCGGTGGTGCTGACGGAAATTTTTACCTTCGACTATTTTCCTGCTTTCGCCGTCCTGTCTCCCATAATATATGCCCTGATAATGACCTACGGAGCGAAATATTCCGATGTCCCTTGGGCGGGAGTGTTCGCATTTCTCTCTTTCGGCGTTTTCTTTAACTCGCTGAATTTCATGCGGCAGGTAATGGCGACAGCCATAGGAGCATTTGCCCTGCGCTACTGGGCGAAGGGGAATTATTTCCGCTTTGCCGTGTTTTCGGTGATAGCGGGAGCGTTCCACCGCTCGGCGTTTCTGCTGCTGCCTTTCGGGCTTATATGCCTTATCCCCATGAATATCCCGGTGCTGATAACGCTTCTTTGCGGCAGCTGCGGATTGTTCGCCTTTTCGGGGGACATTATCTCATGGGTAACGGGCTTTGTCTACAAAAATTACGGCGCAGCCGAACACAGAGAGATAACAACGGGACTTTCCCCACTGTATACCGTTATGTACGGAGTTGTTTTCATTGGAGCATATCTTCTCAAAGACAAGCTCAAAGGAGACAGCCGGGAGACAAATCAGCTGCTATGGTGTTCCTACGGCGGATTTTTCTTTGAGGCATTGGGAATGAAACACGCAATACTTTCCCGTATCGCTCTTCTGTTTTTCCTGCCCGTTGTATTCCTGCTGCTGCCGAGAATGCTTACAGCTGTATGCAGACTGGCGGCGGGGCATAAAGGGCGGAGGAAAAAGGCGGCTGTATTTACTGCGGCGGCTTTTATGGCTGTTATGACGTTGCTTTACGGAGGTCTTCTTTACAAAAACTACAACGGCGTTGTCCCGTACCGAACGGTATTTGAGCGGGAGGTGGAAAGCGTTTGAGCAAGGTAAGGCTTTACCCGTCGGCTCTTTTGGAAGACATATTCCTTTGCGGAGGGCTTACATACGCCGCCGCCTGCTTCAATGCGGACAGCTATATTTCCGGGGGAATATTCACCGCCGCAAAAACAGCGGCAGCACTGCTGGCGATACTCTGTCACTGGTATTTTTCCCTGATGAACGGCTTGCGGCACAGGAAAGGATTCCTCCTGTTTACGGTTCTTTTTCTTGGCGTTATTCCCGCCGCAGGGTTCGGGGCAAATAATCTGAGGGCTTTCAAGTTCACCTTGGCGGGGCTTTTTGCAAGGGAGCTGTCGAATATCTTAAGCGTTTATCCCTATTCGGTTTTGTCGGCGCAGCTGCCGCTGAATACGCTGTATATACAGGCGGCGGTTTTTATAATATCATTTCTGCTCTTTTGGGCAGGGTACTTGTATACAAACAAGGCTATACTTAACAGATGAAAGGATCTGATGTTTGAAATGAAGAGAACAAAGGCTTTGAGAACGGCTGCGGCAACGGCTGCGGCGGTTATCGTAACAGGTCTGGCGGGGACTGCGAATGCGGCTGATTACGGCGTTGACCCCGGGTATCATGCGCCGTCTGTTCCCTCAAGCGTGGGTACTGCGAATCCTGCTCCCGCTCCGCAGGCGTCCTCCGAAAGCACAAATTCTTCCGCCGCCAACAGTGCGGTAACAAAGACAGTCACCAACAGGGCAATATCGGTGGCACTGGAAAAGAACCTTCCCATTCAGATAAATTCGGGCATTGCCGCCGTAAAGTCCAATGCTCTGGCGCAGCTTGCCAAAAAGGGCGAGGGGATTCTTACCTTCACCGCCAACCGCTTTACCGCCCGCATTGAAAGTTCTTCCGTTACCGACGCCAAAAATATCGACATCGGGCTTGCCATTACCAAGAACTCCGCCCGGGGCGCACTTATCCTTAAGACCCGCCAGAAGGGCGATTACGGCTGCACGGTGGAATACTCCATTCCCCTGAAGATATACTCTCAGGCGGGGATCAATCTTGCCTCGGCGGCTGTATACCGTGTGAACCGCAAGGGCGTTGCCGAGTTTTTCGCTCCTCTTGAACTGGACGAAGAGGGCAACATCATATTCGAGGTATACGAGGGCGGAAATTATATAATCCTGTAACGTGTAAAAAATAAATTGACCCGCTGCGTTTAGGGCGCAGCGGGTTTTTTACAGGTATTGCTTTATAGTTTCATTATCTGCCGGAATTTTTTCAAGCATACAGCTCAATATCTTTTTAAAGTACCAACAATACTTCCTGCCGCTTATCTTTCCGTCTCACTAATCTCCATAATTCAATGAGCGATTTGTATTACCCCGCTCTTTCCATTTTATACCCCACTCCGAAAACGACTTTTATGTAACTGGGATTGTGAGGATCCGGCTCTATCTTGCAGCGTATCCTGCGAATATGCTCCACCACCGTCTTTTTACCGGCCAGCCGGAAAATTTCCTCCGTAAATAGGGCTTCTCCCGCCATACCCTGCGGTAAATATCGTTAATGGCGCATACGCTCCCGCAGTTTTCCATAAGATATTCCATTATGCCGTATTCGATGGTTGTCATACGCACCTGCACCCCGGAGGAATAAAGCTCCCTGCGGCGGCGGTCAAGGATAAGGCTGCCGTTGGTGATGGTGTCTCCGGAAAATCCCGGCGGCATATAGATAAAGTCCCGCTTCAGATAACGGCGGAGCATGGAGACCACCCTCGCTTTCAGCTCAAACACCGACAGCTCGTCTGCGGACATGCACGCGTCCGCCCCCTTGCTCAAAGCCATTATCCTGTATATCTCCGTGCAGTCCTCGGAAACGGTCAGAATGGGGATATCCGACATATTCCTTACCCGCTCTATCTCCTCAAAGGCTGGGCTGTTTATGCCTCCGTCCCGTATGATCATCATATGGGGGACTATCCCCGAAAGTGCCTTGCTGCCGCTTTTTACGCTCATGACGTTTATATCTTCCTTTCGGAGCAGCTCGCAAAGACTGCTGTCGCCGGATTCGCTGCTGTCGGCTATTATCACGTTGGGGCGGTAATACCCCATATTCGTTCTTTCGTACATATTCCCTTTCCTCCTTGATTTTTCGGAATATTGCCGTGAAATTTACTGCACACAAATATAGCATACGGCAATCAGATTTTCGTGAAACCTCTGTCCCGAAAGCCTGCCCAATTTGACCTTCTAACTAATAAACGATTGAAAAGGGCAAATAATTTCATCATCAAGGAGGATTTTACAATTTTTTAACATTTATCTGCCTTTTGCACAATTTTTATCGAGCGGATTTATTTAAAATGCCCATAAAAATCCCCGGACAAATGCCGGGGTTTTTTTATTGCTTCAAGTGTAATCCTGCTCGAAAAATCCGTTGAGATACTCCAGTATCTCCTCCTCCCCCACAGCCCCGTCATCATAGCAGACTCCGAAAATAACCTCCCCCGAACGGACTGTCAGCCCCGAACATTCCACAACCATAATGTCCCGTTCGCAGCTGCACAGATAAATCTCGTCAAGGTAACCGAAGCTGTCGGCGTTTATCGGCTCGAAGTCCGTAAAATTCCCGAACCATCGCTGCATGGGGTAAAGGGAATAGCTTTCGCCGTACCCGTCGGGCAGTTCGGCGAAAACCTTTGCGGCAAGCCCGTCAAAATTCGACCGGTAAAGGAAACATCGGTAGTATTCGCCTGTCGTGCCTTCGCCGTAGCAGTATCTTTTGGCGGCAAAACTTATGTCCGAGGAAGCCACCGAAAAGTTTTCCGAATAGGGCAGGCGGCTGTCTGGCAGGGTTATCTC
>JAMOZU010000018.1 GCA_023667745.1 Ruminococcus sp. | reverse complement strand
GGAAGACTTGTCAATATTGAGATACAATTAAAAAACGACCGGAATTTCCGTGACAGGACGCTTTTCTGCCGGGCAAAGCTGTATACGTCCGCTCTTAAAAGCGGTGAAGAATACGGCGGACTCAAACAGACAATTACCATAAACATCATCAATTTCAATATGTTTGACAACATAAGTCATAGTGCACCATCCGCAGCAAATGAACTTGTATAAAAAGCCTGCTTTCTCCCCCTTCGGCGAGGGAGAAAACAGACAGACGAAAACTTTTGATTTTATTTTTTTATGCAGACCGATTTATTGTATACGGCGGCAGTGCTGATCACGTTCTTTCATTTATGAAAATTTAATAAAATAACCAAAAAATTACCAAGTAAAATTTTACATTACGCTAATAAAATCCCCCGAAAAATATGATATAATTATAAAAGGAACAGTAAACGCCTGCCCGATATGCGGCGGCGGGCAAAAATTTCCGGGGCGGCAGGAAACGCAAGTACACTCCCGTTCCCCGTAACGCGAGGCGATAAGATGGAATATGAACTCAAACGAAGCAACAGGCGCACTCTTTCCCTTTCGGTAGACAAAAACAGCGGCAGCGTAATAGTCCGCGCCCCTTTCGGTACACCTGCGGACAAGATAGACAGCTTTGTGGAGTCAAAACTGGAATGGCTTAAAAAACATACCGCCGAAGCGGCGAAACGAGGCTCGGCAAGAGGCAGAAGGCTGGCGGAAAATCCAACGGAGCTGCCCTTTCTGGGGGAAATGTGTCCGGTGGATCACGCAAAGCCTTACGGCTATTCCGATGGCTGCTTTCATCTGCCGGAAAATGTAAGCCTGGAAAAGCTCATTCCCTATTTAAGGCGGCTTTACACGGGCATTGCCAAGGATACACTTACCACAAGGACTCAGCTCTTGGCGGACAGAATGGGCGTCGACATTGCCACGGTGCGGATAAATTCGGCGAAAACAAGGTGGGGCAGCTGCTCTTCCCAAAGGGTCATAAACCTGTCGTGGAAACTTATTGCAGCGGATTCGAGGCTTATAGATTATGTGATAGTCCATGAGCTGTGCCACACTGTTCACATGGATCACAGCCCTGCGTTCTGGGAGACTGTGGAGCAGGTGATACCGGATTATGTGGAACGGCGGGCGGCTCTTAAAGAAGTGCAGAAGAGCCTGAACGAGTTCGGCTTGGACTAATGGGAGTCAAGAATGTGCAGCCGGGAGGCAGGAATGTGTGAGCAAGCTCACAATGTGTAAGCATAGCTTACACGGGAAGCAGGAGGCAGGAATTTTTTAAAGTAAATTCTTTCAAAAATTGTGAAATAGTTGCCTTGGTGTGTCTTTATGTATAAAATGAAAACATTTTGCAGGAATTTTATAAAACACTTGCAAAATTTGAAAAAATGTTATATTATAATATAGGGAAACTTCCGATATATCTTTCTCCCGCCAACAACGGGAGAAAACTTCCGCCAACAGCGGGAGAAAACTTCCGCCAACAGCGGGAGAAAACTTCCGCTAACAGCGGGAGAAAAACCGCAGGGTACGGATATTTGACCTGCGGCGGGAATTTATCGGCAGTCCGCCAATGTTTATAATT
Source organism: Ruminococcus sp. (assembly GCA_023667745.1). Taxonomy (GTDB): domain Bacteria; phylum Bacillota; class Clostridia; order Oscillospirales; family Ruminococcaceae; genus Huintestinicola. The sequence goes on along the minus strand of JAMOZU010000018.1, from coordinate 15,059 downwards.
TGAAAGGAAGAGTTTGTTATGTCTTTGAAAAGTATGACCGACAGCGAGCTTAAAAATTTCAGGGACAAAGCCGCCGCCGAGTATGAGGCGTTCAAAAGCCGGGGGCTGAAGCTGGATATGTCAAGAGGAAAGCCCTGCCCGGAGCAGCTGGCGTTGTCCATGCCCTTGCTTGATATTCTCAACAGTTCATCAAACCTTATCGACGAGGGCGGAGTGGACGTGAGAAATTACGGTCAGCTTACGGGTATCACGGAAATGAAAAATATTTTTGCGGACATTCTGGGGATAACTCCGGAAATGATAATAGTGGGGGGAAGCTCCAGTCTGAATTTAATGTACGATGCAGTTGCAAGAGCGGTAACATTCGGAGTTTACGGCAGCAAAGAGCCTTGGGGGAAAACGGAAGGCGCAAAGTTCCTTTGCCCCGTTCCCGGTTACGACAGGCATTTCAGCATTACCGAGACTTTCGGCTTTGAGATGATAAATATTCCAATGACCCCCGAAGGCCCGGACATGGATATGGTGGAGAGCCTTGTAAACGGCGACCCGACCGTTAAGGGCATATGGTGCGTTCCCATATATTCCAACCCCGACGGATATACCTATTCGGGCGAGACTGTAAAGCGGTTTGCGGCGTTAAAGCCCGCTGCTCCAGATTTCCGTATTTTCTGGGACAACGCCTACTGCGTTCATCACCTGAAAGAGGAGCATGACAGCCTGCTGAACATCTTTGACGAGGCAAGGAAAAACGGCAATGAGGATATGATATTCGAGTTTGCCTCCACGTCGAAAATAACCTTTGCGGGAGCGGGGGTTTCGGTTCTGGCAGCGTCGGAAAACAATATAAAGCAGATAATTTCTCTGTTGGAGATACAGAACATCAGCTATGACAAGATGAACCAATTGCGCCATGCAAGATTTTTTGGCAATGCCGACGGACTTCAGGCGCATATGGAAAAGCACCGTGCGATCTTAGCCCCCAAGTTCAACTTGGTGAACGAGACCCTCAAAGCGGGCATAGGCGACAGCGGACTTCTTACTTGGAACGTCCCCAACGGCGGGTATTTCATTTCGGTGAACACTCCCGACGGCTGCGCCAAGGAGACAGTGCGCCTTTGCAAGGAAGCGGGCGTTGTATTGACGGGGGCAGGGGCTACATACCCTTACAAGAAAGACCCCGGAGACTGCAATATAAGGCTTTCCCCTTCATTCCCAAGTCTTGACGACCTGGAGACCGCCACGGAGCTGTTCTGCGTATGCGTTAAGCTGGCAGCGGCGGAGAAGGAATTGGCGGATAGAGGTTAGCTGCCGGAGAACGGGATTAAAACCCTTTAATTGTCGGAACAAAATTGTTGTATCTCTTGCCCCCGGCTTCCGGCAGGGCAGAGCCGCGATGATGTAATACAAATTCCCGTTAAAATTATGGAGAAGAAGCCGCCGCAAAAAATTACCTTTATGATTTTTTGCGGCGGCTGATTCGTATAATCCAATGAGGGACTCTATATTATTCTCCCGGTATCACCGCCAGCAGATACAGCGTTGCCATATCCGCAGTCATTGCGCGGTCGCTTCCGATAAGAGCATAGTCAAACAAAACCTCACCCTCGTTCACATACACTCCGTTAAAAGTAAAATCATATCCCCCCGATGTAAGGCACACCATACTTACCGCAACAGCCTCCTTTTCAAAGTCAACGTTACGGGCGTATGCCTCAATGTCCCCTTCCCTGCCGCACTGTTCGCCGAACTCTTTCAGCTCGTCCGGGCTGCGGAGAATTTTTTCCTCGCTGTAGCCGCTGTATTTGTTCATATCGTAAGAGGTCTTGAAGCCCATCAGATGCTTTGAATAATACCGCCAATCGGAATCCGTATCTACAAGCTCTTCCGGGATACGGGCGAACATAAACAGTACAGCCTCGTTGTCGGTCATACCGTACTCGCTTTCCGTAAGCTCATAGTTAAAAACGACCATGCCGTTTTTTACCTCGGTGAAGTAAAAATCAAAGCCGTAGCTGCCGGAGGAAAGCCATACCGTCTTTGACGCAATTACCTCCTTGCCGAAGTCCACCGTTTCCGCATATTCCGCCAGCTCCTCCCGCCTGTCCGTAATTTCATAGCCGTTGATGTACTCTTCCAGTTCATCGGAGCTTTTTATAATTTTCACACCGTACATTTCCGGGTCATCATAAACGTTTGAGGTAATGAACGCCCTTATATGCTCCATATACTGAACACTCTTTTCCGTAACGCTTTCGCTGACACTTTCGGGAACGGTTTCCGTTATACTTTCTCCGACGCTCTCCGTAACGGTCTCGCTTGCGTCCTCCCCTTCTCCCGAACACCCCGCAAGCATAACAGCCAACGCAAAAACCGCTCCCAAACATATCTCTTTTAACTTCACAGCTTCAAACGCATCCTTTTTTACAAACGGCTTTTCCCCGCCTGCGGCGGGGAAAAGCCTTAAATCAGTACATTATTAACTATCCTTGAACGCTTTGACGATAAGGTAAACTATCCCCCCTATCACCAGCACCGCTCCGCAGACGATAAAGGGGATAAATTTCAGATTTTCCTCCGTGAGAAACTCCATCAGTCTTTCACCAGTACCTTTACTATCTCCCCGATAAATTCCTTGTGAGGAGCTTCGCTGCCGAAAAGTCCGCTTTCCTCGGGGATAAGTGCGGCAGCGTCCATATCCTTGCAGTAGAGCTTGCGGCAGATGAAGATCATATTCGCTTCTTCAAAGGCGGTAGTGCCGTCTGTGCCGAAGGGGGTAAGTCCCGTTTCAAACGCCTTGTCGCAGTCTCTTCCCGAATGAGAGCCGCAGAATTTAAGAGCGTCCCTGTGTTGTTCGTCAAAAAAGCTGACGGTGAAAAGGGGGTTTTTCTCCACAAATTCAAAGGTGTACCTTGAGGGGCGGATAACCGTTTCAAAAACGTTTTTCCCCCACATTACCCCCATAAATCCCCAGGCGGCTGTCATGGTGTTGCAGCCGTTTTTGTCCCCGGCTGTTACCAGAAACCAGTCTCTGCCTATTTTTTCAAAGGGATTGAAAGAAAGCTCGTTTACGCTTATTTCCCTGAATGCCATAAAGATCGCTCCTTGTAAAATGAAATTTTAATGCTTTAATTTGTTGGAAATTGTTGCTGAATTACGCCCTTGCGGGCGGCGGCATACTGCACACGGCATACGCCGTGTGCGAATATGCCGCACCGCCGCCCGACCATTACTTGCTTGGGTACTGTCAGTCGTCCTGTGTTGCTTTCATCTTTCAAAACGCTTTATTTGTGGTCGGGCGGCGGTTGAAGTTACTTGTTCTTGAATTGCGTTTGTTCGTTCTGCTTTGTTAGTGACAGCGGTTTACGCCGTTGGGGCTCTGCCCCAAACCCCGCTGGGGCTCTGCCCCCGTCCCCGCAAGGGCTCCGCCCCTTGACCCCGCAAGGGCTTCGCCCCTTGACCCCGCCGAGGAATGTAGCCCTCCATTGCGGCATTACTGTTCTTGTAATGCTTTACCTATACTGCTCGTTAAGATAAATATTCACCTTGGACTGAATGACCGACGCCGTATCCTCCGCAGACTTCGAGCCGGAGAAGAACAACGCCGACTCCTCCTCGATTATCTTGGAAACATTTTCATCATACTTATACACATTGGTCACGCTGAAAATGTAGTTCTTTACAAAGTCCACATCTTCTTGGGACATTGTGGGGACGGTCACCTCCGAGCCGTTTATATAATAGGTATTTTCCTGTATCTGGATATTGCCGTCGTAATCGACATATTTACTTGGCTTTGTGGACTGGAGGGCTAATTTGTCGAAGTTTTCCGTAAGCACCGGGAAACCGTTTCCGTTGGAGTAGTATACCACCTCGCCGGAAATATCCTCCTTCGGCTCGGCATCGCTCCAGTTGGAGATAGTTCCCTCTGTGACGGTGCCTTTCATAACAGCCATGATAAATTCCCATGCGCCCTCTTTGAAGGTGGACTTATTGGAAATGGCAAATCTTGTGCCGAGGCTTAAAAGTCCCGCTCCCGAACCGTTGTCCGCCGCTCCGGGGAAGTTGGTAAAGGTCAGCTCTTCGCCCTTGAAATATCCGTGCTTGGTTCTGCTGTAGGATTCAAAATCGTACAGATACATGTTCTGGAGCAAAGCCCTGTCGTCAACGCAGGCGGTCTGCTCGTCTTCCCAGTAGTTGGGGTTTTCCTGATAGAGTTTATCGTAATCTATTTCCGCGGGGTATTCCTTTGCGGCGTTGAGTATTGCGATAAATTCGGGAGAATCAAAGGAACAGGAAGCATTTTTGTAGTCCACGAAATTATTGAATAAGATCGAGTTGGAAAGGAACGACAGGGCTGTCATGGTGGTGTCTGACATAATGGTCGCATCGGGTTTCAGCTTTGCGACATAGCCGTTCGCTTCCTCCAGTGTCATGGAGACGGTATCGCCTATGACCGACTTCTTGCCCACATAGGTTTCCACGTTAAAATCGGGGCATATGGAATAGAGCTTGCCGTCCGTTTCGAGAGCCGTCAGCACGCTGGGGATAAAGCTGTCTTTGGTAACGCTGCCGTCCTTTTCGATAAGCTCGTACATATCCGTAAACAAGCCCTTTGCCGCATAACTGTCGTAGGGCATATTGGAGTTTATCTGGAGAATGTCCGGGACGTTGCCTGCCAGTATCTCGTTGTTGAACTTGGTAAGAGCCGAGTTCCAGTCGGAAGTGTCGTTGTTCTCGCTGTAGCTGGTGACGGAAATGGTATACTCCTCATTTTCCTTGTTGAACTTTGCCACCTCCGAGCGGACGTTCCAGTCCACATAGAAACAGCCCAGAGAAAGTATCTTCTTTTCCTTTACCTCCGAGGGGGCAACGGGCTTGATAAGGCTCATGGTCTGCCTGTACTGATTGTTTTCGTTGGAGTAGCCCGTAAGGATAAACGAGCCGTCCTCGTTTACGGAAAAGCTGTCTACCCGCGTGCTGTCAACGCCTATGTTGAGCAGGTTTATCACCTGTTCGCCCGTCAAAGTGTCCGCTCTTATGCCGGAAATGCCCGTATCTCCCGAATAGTAGCAGATATAGTCTCCGCTGCCGCCGTAAAGATTGCCGTTCATATTGAATGCTTTAAGCTCATGCTCCGTGCCGAAGCCCTTTGCATCAACGTCTATCTCCTTTATGAATATCTTGGATTCCTCGCCGGAATAATCGTAAAGGGCAATGGCGGGTACTCCCGTATTTGTCATAAACATGCCGTTTATCCATGAGTTGTCGGTATTGAGTCTTTCGGTATCGAAAAGCTTATTGCCGCTGCTGTCAAGAACTCTGATAATGCTGTAAAGATTAAGGATAATATTCCCTTCCTTATCTATCAGCACGTTCTGGAGCCACATCTGATCCTGCTGTTCTTCCTCGGTGACGATGGAGTTGGCGTCGATAGAGGAAATTTCGCTGCCGTCCGGGGCAAACTTGCGGATATAGCTGCTTTCGTCATATTCCCCCGTGTCCTCGTGATATAGAGACTCATAGGTAAGGACGGTTATGTTCCCCTCGTCGTCGAGCATTATCCCGCTTTGTATGCCGCCGTAGCTGTTGGCTTCCGTAGGGTGGAAAATGGGTATGGTAAGGGTAACATTCCCCGTCTCGTCAAATTCCACAATATCGGTGGAATAGAGGTATATTCTGTCGTCCCCCTCCCCCTTGGTCTCCGAGGTGTTTTTTATGCCGTAATATTTGCCGTTTTTAAATACGATATTGGAAATATCGTCCACAGGCACATCTGTTATCTTAAAGGCAAGGGTCTTCATCGCCTCTTCCTGATTCACAACGGCGTTTTTCGTGTCCCCCTCTTTAGTGCCGCCGCAGGCTGTCAACGCACCTGTGACAGAAAAAATCATCATACCCGCCGCCAGCGCATACGCCGCACGGGAATATTTTCTTCTCTTTTTCATTTTGCTTAATATCATTCCTTTCCTGTTTTACGCCGGGGAGTCCCCGGAAACAACCCGCTTATCAATGACTTTCATAAAGCCCGCAGAGCAGGCGGCTTTTTCCGCCCGCCTTATCATTATAACATACTTTTCCGAAAAAATCTATAGAAAAAGCCAAACTGTAATAATTTGTAACCTTTTAGAGATAATCAGGGGAGATTTTTTATTCACATTCCACAAGGTTATTGTGAAATTCCTTCGGCATTTTATTCACATTGCCTTGATGTGCTTCCCGCTAAACTTTGGAATTTCGTTCACAAAAAATTAACACGAAAATTTCCCCAAAACCCCTTGACATTTCGGGAAATATGGTGTATAATTATAAAGCATTGTGACGATAACATTATATGCTGCTTTAGCTCAGTTGGTAGAGCACATCCTTGGTAAGGATGAGGTCGCCGGTTCAAATCCGGCAAGCAGCTCTTGATGCCCCGCAATCGGCTTTGTTCGGCCGTTTGCGGGAATTTTGATTTTTCCGAGGTGAAAAGGGTTGAGCATAAATCATATGGAATACCTTCCGGGCATGGAAAATATCGGCTCGGATATTATGAACAAGGTATGGGAAAAGACAGCCGAACTGGGCGGTGAGGAGTTCACCGAAGCAGACGTAAAAGCCGCCCTGTCAAAGGAAGTGTGCAGCCCAAGGGATTATATGGCTCTGCTTTCGGCGGCGGCTGAAAATTTCCTTGAGGAAATGGCTCAGAGGGCGTATAGGGAGCGGCTGAACAGGTTCGGCAACTCGGTATATATGTTCACGCCTTTGTACATCTCCAACTACTGCGAGAACGGCTGCGTTTACTGCGGCTTCGGCTGTAAAAACAATATCAGGCGAGCCTGCCTTAACGACAGCGAGATAAGGGCGGAAATGGAAAATATCTCCGCCACGGGCTTAACGGAAATTCTTCTGCTTACGGGGGAAAGCCGCAAATATTCCAACGTTGAGTATATCGGGAACGCCTGCAAGATAGCATCGGAATATTTTAAGATAGTGGGGCTGGAGATTTACCCGGTAAATTCCCATGAATATGAATATCTCCATGAATGCGGAGCGGATTTCGTGACGGTTTTTCAGGAGACCTACGACCCGGACAGATACGAGCAGCTTCACCCTTTCGGGCATAAACGTATTTACCCTTACCGCTTCAATGCACAGGAGCGGGCGTTGATGGGGGGAATGAGAGGCGTGGGCTTCGGCTCGCTTCTGGGGCTGGGAGACTTTCGGAAAGACGCCTTTGCGGCAGGGTATCACGCATATCTCCTGCAAAAAAAATACCCCCACGCCGAAATTTCCCTGTCCTGTCCCCGTCTTCGCCCCACCAAGGCGGACGGCGGGATAAATGCGGGAGAGGTAAGCGAAAGGCGGCTTTTGCAGATGATCTGCGCCTACCGCATATTCCTGCCCTATGCGGGGATAACCGTTTCCACAAGGGAAAAGGCGGAGTTCAGGGACAACGCTGTGAAGATAGCCGCCACGAAAATTTCGGCGGGAGTTGACGTGGGCATCGGGGGACACAGCGGCAAGCAACAGCAGGGGGACGGTCAGTTTGAAATATCCGACCCGAGAAATTTTGAGGAGATATACCGTGCGCTCCGTGAAAAGGGTTTGCAGCCGGTAATGCACGATTATATTTATGTTTAAGGTAATATGCGTAACAAACCGCCGTCTTGTTAACGGGGATTTCATTGAAAGAATGGCGGAGATATGCGGCGGCGATACCCCGCCGGACAGGGTGATACTGCGGGAAAAGGATATGAGCGGGGACGATTATCACGCTCTTGCAGAAACGGTAAAAGGTGTATGCGCGGGCGTTCCCCTGTCGGTTCACAGCCATTGGGATATGAGGGATATTTCGGGGGATATTCATTTGAGTTACGGTGATTTTACAAGCGGGGAGTTTCAAGCGGAAAAAGAAAACTTTGACCTGACGGGCGTTTCGGTTCACACCCCGGAGGAAGCGGAGGACGCCGAAAGACTGGGGGCTGATTATGTTATAGCAGGTCACATTTTCCCCACCGGCTGCAAAAAAGGACTGCCGCCGAGAGGGCTTGACTTCCTGCGGCAGATCTGCGGACGTGCAAATATCCCCGTATACGCCATAGGCGGCATAACCCCGGAAAACGCCCCCCTTTGCATAGAAGCGGGAGCGGCGGGAGTATGCGTGATGTCCGGGTTTATGAGTGGAGATTTTTCGGCAGGGGATTTTTTGAGGGGATAAATTTTTTTGGTTGAGATAAACCGCCCGATTTTCCGAGAGGGAATGAGGGCGGGTTTTTTATGGGGTTGATGTTAATAGAATGTTTACATAATATGTTATTTTTAGTAAAAAAAAAAAAAAGCATTCTTCATATATTTGGGGTATAATGGGAATGTAGAGGGAAATTAGGAGGATAATTCAGTTCTTTTATGAAAGTGATGGTGACGGTATGACAATAGAGGAAGCCTTAAAGCAATGGAAAATAAGCAAAAAAACATTGCTACAATTATTGTCCGATGGTAAAATTTCGGGTCTGCGGACAGAAAACAATATCATAATACTTCCGGATTTGCCTAAGGTTTTTCAGATACCTTCCAATGCCAAAAGAACTGCCGAAAATATTTACAAGTACATACTGTCGGCTGTAAGTCAAGGGTGTTATCTTGACGCTAAGTTATTCGGAGATAATTTTAATCTTTCCGACAACGACTTCAGGGAATACATCAATGAACTTGAACGTTGCAAACTAATCAGAAGAAAAAAAGGCTGCAATGACAGCTTCTCGACAGTTGGTTTTATCATCTCTCCAAATAAACTGAAAGATGTTGATAAAATCATACATAAAAATGGAACGGATTTATTTTCCAATTTGAAAAAAACGAATTTGGAGTTTAATTTGATAAAAATATAATTATGAGAGGGCTTTTTATGAATTTTATTAAGAAGAAAATTTCTTACGAGATAATTCACTATACAGAAAATTATCGTAAAAAAGGATATTCTGAAGAAGCAGTAAGAAAAAAGGGGAAATTCGAGGCTTTGTTTTGTTGTATAATCATACCCTTTACGATTTCAATTATGTTCATCGTATCATTTGCGTGGGTGACATTTACCAGTTCATCATCAGGTTATTCGGGAACTTCAAGTGGTGGTTGTCCTTACATTTACGCCGATGGTTCACGATGTGGAAGGTCGGTAGCAAACGGTGATACATATTGCAGTTCTCATACTGTGAGAAAATATGTACATGACAAAAAGAATGAGGATAACATTAACTGGTAAATCAAAAATAGGCTATTAAGCCGGTAATACGGCTATATAGAAATATATGCAATGTTATCCGTTATTGAAAAATTTACATTTACCTCAATTATCCGCCTTGATTTTCGGCGGATAATTTGTTATAATTAAATAATAACTATCTATTAGCCTTTTACAAAATATATTACAGCAGTTAAATTCGGAAAGGAATGTATATAAATGGCTCATCAGAAAATAATCGTGCTGGACTTCGGGGGGCAGTACAATCAGCTTATTGCAAGGCGGGTAAGGGAATGCGGGGTCTACTGCGAGGTAATGTCCTTTAAAACGCCGATTGAAAAATTAAAAGAGGAAAAGCCTGCGGGGCTTATATTTACTGGAGGTCCAAACAGCGTTTATGCGGAGGGGTCGCCGCTGTGTTCAAAGGAAGTTTTCGAGATGGGCGTGCCCGTGCTGGGGATATGCTACGGCTGTCAGGTAATGGCGCATTTGCTGGGGGGCGAGGTGTCCTCCTGCGTGTCCTCGGAGTACGGCAAGACCGAGACGGAATATGAGAGGGACAGCCTGCTTTTTTCGGAAAATATCCCCCAAAAGGCTGTAAGCTGGATGAGCCATACGGATTATGTTTCAAAAGTCCCCCAAGGCTTCAGGATAACCGCACGGACGGAAAACTGCCCCGGGGCGGCTATGGAGAATGCGGAGAAAAAATTATATGCCGTGCAGTTCCACCCGGAGGTGAACCACACCCAAGGGGGGACGGCTATTATAGACAATTTCCTTAAAAAGGTCTGCGGCTGCACGGGAGACTGGACCATGGGCAGCTATGCAAAGACCGCCGTTGAGGACATTCGCCGCAAAGTAGGGGACGGCAGAGTGCTGCTTGCTCTTTCGGGGGGAGTTGACAGCTCGGTGGCGGCGGCGCTGCTTTCAAAGGCTGTGGGGGACAAGCTGACCTGCATTTTCGTTGACCACGGCTTTATGCGCAAAAACGAAGGGGACGAGATAGAGGCGGCGTTTGCGGGCTGGGGGCTGAACTTTGTCCGTGTAAACGCCAAGGAGCGGTTTATGGAAAAGCTGCGGGGTGTTTCCGACCCTGAGACCAAGCGGAAGACCATAGGGGAAGAGTTTATACGGGTCTTCGAGGCGGAGGCGAAAAAGATAGGCAGGGTGGATTTTCTGGCGCAGGGGACGATATATCCGGACATAATCGAAAGCGGCACAGGGGACGCTGCTGTAATAAAGAGCCACCACAATGTGGGGGGACTGCCCGAGCATGTGGACTTTAAAGAGATAATCGAGCCTTTGCGGCTGCTTTTCAAAGACGAGGTGCGGGCTTTGGGGCGTGAACTGGGACTGTCGGAAGTACTGGTGAGCCGTCAGCCGTTCCCGGGACCCGGGCTTGCCATACGGATTATCGGGGAGATAACCGATGAGAAGCTGGAGATACTGCAAGATGCGGATTTTATTTTCCGTGAGGAGATAACCAAAGCGGAACTTGCGGGGGACGTTCACCAATACTTCGCCGTACTTACCAACATGCGCTCTGTAGGCGTTATGGGCGACGGCAGGACATACGACTACACCATTGCCCTGCGGGCAGTCACCACCACCGATTTTATGACTGCGGACTTTGCAAGGATACCCTATGAGGTTCTAGAAACGGCTTCCTCAAGGATAGTCAACGAGGTAAAGTCGGTAAACAGGGTGGTTTATGATGTGACGACCAAGCCGCCGGCGACGATTGAGTGGGAATGACATTGCAAGCCCGAAATTTGGCTCAACAAGGCCATTTGTCAAGTGCCTGATAGCGAAATGGCAACGTTTTGGCAACATTGGCAACGACTGTATTATTTTATGAAAATGAGAGCTAACCGATTTGGTGTTCGGTTAGCTCTTTTTTATTTTCTCGTTTTCATCAGTTCGTCGGTGAATAGCTCGTTAAGTTTATCGGAAACTCCGACCTTGTGGAACAGCCCCGATGTGTCGCTCTCGGGAAAGTTGTAGCGCCAGTCATCATAATCCTCTTTGGAAATCTCACCCTCGCGGCGCTTGGCTGACTGCTGCGCCCAAAGCTGAAAAAGCTTGAACATCTGAGCATACTCGCCTGTGTTCTTGTTCAAACGGATTATCGGCTCGCCGTCGATCTCGTCTATTTTCAGCGCATACAAATCTTCGAGTGCGAAAAACGTGTGCATCACGCCGACATAGCTCTCAATGTCGGGAACATTCAGAGCGGCGGGAGAAACACCCAGCACTTTCGCGAGCAGTTCCGTCAAGTCCTCCTTGGGAACGCGAGTACCGCTTTCGTACTGTGCTATGCGAATATCGGCTGTTTTCTCGGTCAAGCCCGATTGTATGCCGAGCCACTTCTGTGTCATTCCGCGCAGATTTCTCAAAAACCGTATTCTTTCGCCTATTGCCATATAAATCAACTCTTTTATCCTATTATAACATAGGTGTTATGGACTTGTCAAGATAAATTTAGCAAAAAGTTTAATTTTTTCAAAAAAGCACATGACAAAAGCAAAAATGTTTAGTATAATAGAATTAGGCACTAAGCAGATACGCTTAATATTATTCTTTGAAAGGTGGTGAGTAAATGAATAACACGTTTATAAAGGTTGAGGAAGTTGCGGAGATCCTTGGTATCTCCAAGTCGTATGCTTATAAGATCGTAAGACAGCTTAACAACGAGTTGAAAGAAAAAGGGTTCCTGACGATTTCCGGCAGAGTGAACAAAACTTATTTTATGGAGCGGGTCTACGCGCCCGCGGAAAGAAAGGACTAAATGGCAATTTACAAGGATAGCAACGGCACTTGGCGTGCGGTTTACCGTTACACGGATTGGACTGGAGAGCGCAAGCAGACCCAAAAGCGCGGATTTGCAACAAAGCGCGATGCGCAGGCTTGGGAAAGGGAGCAACTTAACAAGCTCACCTCAGACCTCGATATGACGTTCGGGAGTTTCGTGGATGTGTACACCGAGGACACCAAAAAGCGGCTCAAGGAGAACACTTGGCATACCAAGGAGCATATTATCCGCACAAAAATACTCCCCTATTTCAAAGACCGCAAAATTAGCGACATTCAAGCCAAGGACATAATCGCTTGGCAGAATGAGATAATGGGGCAGACCGACAAGAACGGAAAACCGTATTCGCCCGTGTACTTGAAAACGGTGCATAATCAGATGAGCGCTATCTTCAATCACGCGGTGAAGTTTTACGGATTGTCGGCAAATCCCGCAGCCAAAGCGGGGAATATGGGCAAGGAGAAGTCGCGCGAAATGCTTTTCTGGACGCAGGACGAGTACCAAAAATTTGCCGAAGCGGTAATGGATAAGCCTATGTCGTTCTACGCATTTGAAATGCTCTATTGGTGCGGTATCCGCGAGGGTGAACTGCTTGCGCTTACTCCGGCAGATTTCGATTTTGAGAAAATGACGGTATCAATCACAAAGTCCTATCAGCGCATTAACGGGCGCGACATCATCACCGACCCCAAAACCGCCAAGAGCGTGAGGACGATTAAGATGCCCGACTTCCTCTCGGACGAGATACAGGATTTCATCGGGCAGATCTATGGTATTCAGCCCACCGACAGATTGTTCCAAATCACAAAGCACTACCTCAAGCACGAAATGGAGCGCGGCTCAAAGGCTGCGGGCGTGAAGCGCATAAGAATTCACGATCTTCGGCACAGCGCGATAAGTTTGCTTATTGAAATGGGCTTTTCGGCGGTAGCAATCGCGGACAGGGTAGGTCACGAGAGCATTGACATCACATACCGTTACGCGCACTTATTCCTGTCAACCCAAAACGAAATGGCAGACAAATTAAGCAATTTGAGAAAGGAGGGCGAATAATATGTCGGCAAAAAATCTCGATCAAAAAGGTCGACTGCGCAACAAGATTGTCGCTTTGAGAATGTCACCCGAAGAAAACGAACTGCTGAACGCAGCGATTGCCTTATCGGGGCTTACAAAGCAGGACTACATTATAAAGAAGCTGCTGGATAAGACCATCACGGTTCAACCTAATCCGAGGGTCTACAAGGAGCTCAAGGACAAACTCGGGGAAGTTCTCGCCGAACTGAAAGAGAAAGAACCGTCGAACGAGCTGTTCGAAACGATACGTCTTATAACTGCCACGCTATACGGAATGAAAGGAGAGATTGAATGACCCAAAACGAAAAGACCGCTCCGTATGAGCCTACGGCAATAGGCTCATACGGAGCAGTCCCTAACTTGCAATTCCATTATAGCAAATTCGGACGAAAATGTCAAGTGGTTATCCGATGAAAAGAAGATAAACGAGCCGCTTTTCTGCGAGTTCTTTTGTCGTAACCGCGAGTTGCGGTGCATTGACGGAAATTTCTGCTCGGTGGACGGAACGGAGAGCCAAGACACGATCACCGCGCAGATTTCCGAGATGCTGATCGAGAACGGCATCACCACGGGGATCGCCAAACGCTCAAAGGCTCTCCTTGACGCGCTCAAGCTTTACTGCCACAGCCCGCGTATAAAGCAGAGCGAAAGCGAGATACACGTTCTGAATGGAGTTATCAAGGTAGATGGGCGCGAGGGAGAGCCGCCGACATTCATACCCGAAAAGAAATTTTGCGTCAATCGGCTGAATATCAGCTACGATCCACGAATATGGGAACACGTCTACTATCCGATAAACTTTCAGATGTTCCTTTGTGAGCTGCTTGACAATGAAGATGTTATAACGCTGCAAGAGTATCTCGGCTACTGCCTTATTCCGTCAACGAGAGCGCAGACCGCTCTGTTCATCATTGGCAACGGCGGCGAGGGCAAATCGCGTATCGGGGTTGTACTGAACGCGATTTTCGGTTCGGCTATGCTGTCCGGTAATTTTCAGCGCATAGAGGACGATAAATTCTTCCGCTACAACCTCATCAACAAGCTGCTGATGAATGATGACGATATGCAGATGACCGCGCTGAAATCTACGGGTTACATCAAGAACATCATTACCGCCGAGATACCGATTGATGTCGAGGCAAAGGGCAAGCAATCACAACAAGCGCAGCTGTACAGTCGTTTTCTCTGCTTCGGGAACGGTTCACCGAAAGCCTTGTACGATAAATCGGACGGCTTTGCTCGGCGGCTGCTTATCCTCTCCACCAAGCCGAAACCCGCAAACCGCGTTGACGATCCGTTCCTCGCGGAGAAATTCATCGCAGAAAAGGAACAAGTGTTCTGTTGGATGCTGGACGGACTGCGGCGGCTCATCAAGAACAATTTTCGGTTCACGGTAAGCGAGAAAACGAGGGCAAACGTAGCCGAGGCGGTTGCGGAAAATTGCAACATTGTGGACTTTCTCGCAGAGGCGGCTATTATCGGCGAAGGTTCGGCGATAAGTTCCACCACGCTGCATAGGGTGTATTGCGATTGGTGCGAGGAAAACGCTCTGACCGCCTTGAAAAGGGAAACCTATATCAATTGGCTGAAATCCAACGCTGCCAAGTACAACGTTAGGTATTCCAACAATGTCTACGAAAGCGGGAAACGCGTTCGGGGATTTGAGGGAATTTCTTTGAACAGATGAAAACGGTGTACAGGTGTACATTTGGCTTTACAGCGCGGTTTAAGGGCAATAACAGCGTGTACAAAGGGTGTACAACAGATGTACGGAGTACGGTTTTGTACACCGTTGTACATCAACGAAAAGTTCGCAAAACCGCTCGGCTACGCGAATTGTACGCTTGTACACCGAGAACGGCGAAATTTTTCTTTTCAGTTCTGCCCTTTGGGCAACGACAATGAAAGCGAGGTTTACTATGAAACAGATGATTATGATGATAGCGGCGATTT
>JAMOZU010000189.1 GCA_023667745.1 Ruminococcus sp. | reverse complement strand
GAATGCCGTGACAGTGAGGAACACCCCGCAACAGTGCCCGTGATACTGGCATTGGACGTTACCGGAAGCATGGGGGGAGCGGCAGTGGAGACCGCCAAACGGCTCAACACCGTTATGACAAGCCTCTACGACAGCACCAAGGACGTGGAATTTATGATAATGGGCATAGGCGACCTCGCATACGACCGTGCGCCCATTCAGGCAAGCCAGTTCGAGTCGGATATCCGCATAGCCGAGCAGCTGGATAAGATATATTTCGAGGCGGGCGGAGGCGGGAACGCATTCGAGTCCTATACGGCGGCATGGTATTTTGCACTGTACAACACCTCTCTCGACTGCCACAGCCGAGGCAGGAAAGGGCTTGTTATCACCATGGGGGACGAACCTCTCAACCCCTATCTCCCCAAAAAGCCTTTGAACAAGGTTTTGGGCAGCGGCGAGCAGTCGGACGTTGAAACAGGCGCACTCTATAAAGCGGCGGCGGAAAAATTCGACCTGTATCACCTGGCGGTCATCGACTGTATGAGCTGCGGCGGCAGGTATAAAGACAGAATTTTCGATACCTTCGGGGAATATCTCGATAAAAAACACCTGCGGCAGGTGAACCTTGACAGCATAGCGGGGACGGTAATTGACATTGTAACGGAATTTGCGGCAAGCAATGAAGCGGCTGTTCAGGCTGTTCGGAATGTTCGTTCCGTACAAAATGAAACCGACGGGGAGAATCTGATAAGATGGTAAATGTTAAAGTCGTCACCGGGGCAAGCTACGGGGACGAGGGAAAAGGGCTGATGACGGCGTATTTCTCCGCCAAAGCCAAAGATGGGAAATGCCTTAACATACTCCACAACGGCGGCGGTCAGCGGGGGCATACGGTAAAGCGGGGGAACGTCCGCCATGTGTTTCATCACCTGGGTTCGGGAACATTCGAGGGGGCGGCAACTTATTTTTCCGAGGATTTTATCTTGAACCCCATTATATTTGCCGAGGAGATGAACTCCCCCGAAATTCCCGATAACACGGCGGTCTATCGGAACGCATCTTGCCGCTGGTCCACCCCCTATGATATGATGATAAACCGCATAGCAGAGGACTTTCGGGGAAATAACCGCCATGGAAGCTGCGGAGCGGGCATATGGGAAACTGTATTGCGTTACCAATCGCTCCCCTGTCCCCCGATAGACGAGTTTACAAGACTTCCCGAAAGGGAACAGCGGGACTTTTTAAGAGAAGTGAAAGAGTATGGGGTAAATCGGCTTCGAGAAGAGGGGGTTGAAAAAGTCCCCGAAAAATGGCGGGAGAGCATGGAAAGCGAGGGACTGACGGCTCACTTTCTGCGGGACGTAAAGTATATGACGGAACAGGCGGCGGCGGTAAAGGACATTCCAAAAAAGTTCGACGAGATAGTCTTCGAGGGCGGGCAGGGGCTTATGTTAAGCGAAAACCTCATGGAGCTTTGCGGCAGCGATAAACATCTTACCCCCAGTTTTACGGGGCATGAGAACCCGGTAAAACTTATAGGGAAAATGACGGACGTGACCTGCGTTGAGGTCTGCTATGTGACCCGAACTTATCTCACCCGCCACGGCGCAGGGCCTTTCCCCGGCGAATGCCCCAAAGAGGAGATAAACCCCGGAATGACCGACCTTACCAATATCCCCAACGACTGCCAAGGGACACTGCGTTACGGCAAAGCGGACATGACGGAGCTTAACCGCCGCATATCACGGGACTTTTCGGGATACAAGGCTTTAGCGGGCGTTCCCTCGATTATCCGCTCCGCCGCCATCACCCACATGAACGAGACAGGGGGCATGATAGCCGTGCAAAACGGCAAAGCCCAGCCTGCGGCACTGACGGCGGACAGGATATATCTGTCATGGTCTGAGAATGTGAACGAGATAAACGAGTTTTAAAAAAAGCGGAGTTTCCGGTTTTCGGGAACTCCATCTTTTTGTTATTGCCGGGTTATTGACGGCGGCTTTTACCAATTATCCTTTGTCCTGTCCTTCGGTAGCACCGGGGTCATGGCGGCTATGGCTACCTCTATCATTTTATCGTCCGGCTCTTTGGTGGTTATCCGCTGAAGCCATAAGCCGGGGGCGGAGAATATTTTTGTAATGATATTGTCGTAACGCCCCGCAATTTTTATAAGCTCATAGCCTACGGACGTTTCCAGAGGCAGAAGCAGCAGCTGCATTCCGAAGCGTTTCAAAATATTGTCCCAGGGAAGGAAAATGCCTATGGCAATGCTGATAAGGGCAATAAGCATTATAAAACTTGTGCCGCAGCGGGGATGAAAGCGAGACTGTTTTCGTATGTTCTCCACCGTCAGCGGCAGACCCGCCTCGTAACAGGCGATGGTCTTATGCTCCGCTCCGTGATACTTGAACACCCGTGCCATGCTTTTCACATTGGAAATAGCCCACATATACCCCACCACAAGGACTATTTTCAGCAGCCCCTCCGTTACAGCCTTTGCCCCGTCGGGAACGCCGAAATTCCCCAGCAGCCCCGACAGCAGCGACGGCAGGAACTTGAAAACCACCACAGCAAACACCATGGAAAAAATGCTTACAGCCACCATTATGGTATTCATTAGCTCTTTTCCGTGTTCCCCCTCCAGGGCGGCCTCCAGTTTTTTCATAAAGCGGGTGTTATAGAGCCATTCCTCGAATTTGGAAAGCTCCTCATCGTCCTCCGTGTCGTCGTCCCCCTGCTTTTCCGCCGATTTTATGGTGCATTTTGCGCCCTCAACAAGGGAATTTACAAAGTTAAAACAGCCCCGTATAAAAGGGGTCTTGACATACCATGGGGCGTTGTCGCCGTTGTTTACTTCCCAAGTTTCCACGTCCACACTGCCGTCTGGCAGGCGGCATGCCATGGCGGCAATTCCCGTGCCTTTCATCATTATCCCCTCGATAAGAGCCTGACCGCCTATTTTGGATTTTATGGGAGGAAGGGGTTTTTCGTTGGTGTCGTTATTATTCATAAATTCTCCTTTTGGAAGTCGGTAGCCGGCGGCTTTGTTTTCAGCCGTTTGTTTCGTTTGCGGGCAGCCTCGATAAACTTAGCCGTTTGTTCGGGAGTAAGTTCGGGACAGTCCTCATCGGGAACAGCGGGGGACTCTTCAAGTTTTTTTAGCATTGCTATCTGCTCTTGGGTAAGAGGCTTGCCGAAATCAATGTCCTTGGTAACTATCATAAATTCGCTTGTTCCTTTCGCCGTTTACGAGCAGCCTCGGCAAACTCCGCCAACTGCTCGTAAGTATACTCCGGGCAGTCCTCATCGAAGACAATCGGGGATTCTTCAAGTTTTTTGAGCATTGCAATCTGCTCGTCGGTAAGTTTATCGACGGGATTCAATTCCTCATAGATCATCATGAAATTCACATAGCCTCTTAATTCTTTTCCTTTGCCTTAGCCTTAGCCCTCAGCGAGTTATCCAATATCCTCTTCCTTATCCTTATGGACTTGGGGGTTATTTCAAGCAGTTCATCGTCCGCTATAAATTCAAGGCTTTCCTCCAGCGAAAGACGGCGGGGAGGAACAAGACGGAGTGCGTCGTCAGAGCCGCTGGCTCGTGTGTTGGTCAGGTGCTTTTTCTTGCACACGTTCACCACTAAGTCCTCCGCCTTGGGGGACGCTCCCACTATCATTCCCTCATACACCGGAACGCCCGCTCCTATAAACAGCGAACCCCTTTCTTGGGCATTAAAAAGCCCGTAGGTGACCGATTCTCCCGTTTCAAAGGAGATAAGCGAACCGCTGCTGCGGCGGGGAATATCCCCCTTGTAGGGCTGATAGGAGTCCAATATGCTGCTCATGACCCCCTCGCCTTTGGTGTCGGTGAGGAACTCGCTCTTGTAGCCGAAAAGTCCGCGGGAGGGTATGATAAATTCCATTCTCATGCGGCTGCCCTGGGGGTGCATGGACTGAAGCTCGCCCTTGCGGGTGCCCATTTTTTCCATTACCGTCCCCGTGCAGTCTTCGGGAACGTCTATCACAAGCCGCTCCATAGGCTCGCACTCAACGCCGTCTATCTCTTTCATCAATACCTTGGGTGTGGAAACTCCCAGCTCGTAGCCCTCACGGCGCATATTCTCGATAAGTATGGAAAGGTGCATTTCACCTCTTCCGCAGACTTTGAAGCTGTCGGTGTTTTCCGTTTCGGAGACCCGCAGGGAAACGTCCCGCAGGACTTCCTTGAAAAGCCTGTCCCGCAGCTGACGGGAAGTGACGAACTTCCCCTCTTTTCCCGCAAAGGGGCTGTCGTTTACGGAGAATGTCATCTCCACCGTAGGCTCGCTGATTTTAACGAAGGGGAGCGGCTCGACTGATTCGGGGCTGCAAAGGGTATCGCCTATGGTGATGTTTTCTATGCCGGATATCCATACAATGTCCCCCACTTTTGCCTCGTCCACGTTCTGCCGCCCCAAGCCCTCTATCTGGCTGACGGTGACAATCTTGCTGTTGTAGGGCTTTTTGCTCTCGTGATAGTCGCAGACGGTCACCTGCTGATTTACCTTTACAACGCCTCTTTCTATCCTGCCTATACCCGTCCTGCCCACATAGTCGTTGTAGTCGATAGAGGAGATGAGCATCTGCATATCGCCGTTTTCGTCCCCTTGCGGAGCGGGGATATAGTCAAGGATAGTGTCAAACAAGGGTTTTAAGTCAACCCCCTCTTCATACTGGCTCAAAGAGCATGTCCCCGCCCGTCCGGAGCAGAAAAGCACAGGGCTTTCCAATTGTTCCTCCGAAGCGTCCAGGTCGAGAAGAAGCTCCAGAACCTCGTCCCCTATCTCGTCAAGACGTGCATCGGGACGGTCTATTTTGTTTACCACCACTATTATCCTGTGACCCAGTTCAAGAGCCTTTGACAGCACAAAGCGAGTCTGGGGCATAGGACCTTCCGCAGCGTCCACCAGCAGGAGAACGCCGTCCACCATTTTCAGCACTCTCTCCACCTCGCCGCCGAAATCGGCATGCCCCGGAGTGTCGATAATGTTTATCTTCACGTTGTTGTAATAAACGGAGGTGTTCTTTGCGAGAATGGTAATTCCCCTTTCCCGCTCGATGTCATTGGAGTCCATTACTCTGTCTTCCACGGTCTGATTTTCCCTGAATGCGCCCCCCTGTTTGAGCATTTCGTCCACAAGGGTAGTCTTGCCGTGGTCTACATGGGCGATGATGGCGATAT
>JAMOZU010000188.1 GCA_023667745.1 Ruminococcus sp. | reverse complement strand
TGCTCGGTAACGGTTGATTTTCCTATTCCGCTGACATCTTTCAAAACCCTTTTTTCGGCGGTCGGGCGGCGGTTGCTTTACTTGCTCTTGAATTGCGTTTGTTTGCAACGCCTTGTTACATACAGCGGCTTACGCCGTTGGGGCTTTGCCCCAAACCCCACTGGAGCACCGCCCCAGACCCCGCAAGGGCTCCGCCGATGTTTTGAAAAAACATATGACCTCGCTGGGGGTGACATCCCCCAGACCCCCCAACGTGGCGTTACTGCTCTTGTAAGACTTTCATTGATTATGCACGCTTTACTTCTCTAACCTCTTACCTCTAACCTCTGTCAGCTGTTTATCGCCGCCAGCAAGCTTCTCAATCTAATTTTCACCGCTCCCAGATTGCTTATCTCGTCGATCTTCAGCTGCGTATACAGCTTCCCCTTCCCCTCTAAAATGCTCCTTACCTCGTCCGTGGTAACAGCGTCTATCCCGCACCCGAAGGACACCAACTGTACAAGCTGCATATCCGGCTGCGTTGTCACATATTCCGCCGCCCTGTACAGCCTCGAATGATACGTCCACTGATTAAGCACATGCAGTACAGGCGTTTGCGCCAGATGACACACACTGTCTTCCGTGATGACCGCCATTCCGAGAGACGTTATCAGCTTATGTATGCCGTGGTTTATCTCCGGGTCTATATGATAAGGCCGCCCGCTTATTACTATTATGGGCATATTCTTTTCCCTTGCCGCCGCAATTACCCTCTGCCCCTCTTTGATTATGTCCCTGCGGTACTTGTCAAGGGCTTTCATGCCAAGCTCCCACCCCTCTTTAACGTCCTTTGCCTTTATCCCGAACTTCGCAAACTCCTTGCACATGCTCTCCGCTATATGTTTCGGGAGATTGATGTCCATATAAGGGTACTTGAAATTATCCTTTGTAAGCCCCGGAATATTGGCTTTTAAGACTTCCGGATAATACGCCACCACCGGGCAGTTGTAATTGTTGTCCGAATGCCCCTCGTCGATATTGTATGTCTCGCAGGGGTAGAAGATTATATCCGCTCCCTTTTCCATCAGGTCTATTATGTGACCGTGGGCGAGCTTTGCGGGATAGCATACTGTGTCCGAGGGGATAGTGTGCTGCCCCTTGAAATACATATCTCTGGAGCTTTCCGAGGAGATTATCACCTTAAACCCAAGCCTGTTGAACATAGCTTTCCAGAAGGGCAGCTGCTCGTAAAATCCCAGTACCATGGGCAACCCTATTACAGCACGGGGGCGTTCGGGCTGTTTTCTTTCCATTTCCCCAAGCAGGCGTTTGTATTTATACTCATACAGGCAGGGGACATCATCATTCCTCTTCTGTCCCGCTCCTTTTTCACAGCGGTTGCCGCTTATATGCTTATGCCCGTCGGAAAAACTTATCATAGTAAGAGCGCATTTTGCCGTACAGCCCTTGCATGTCATCTGTCTTGACTTGTAACTGAAGGTATCAAGCCCCTTTGCGGTGATTATGGTTGATGACAGCCTGTTCTCCTTTTTGCACATCTCCATAGCGTACAACGCCGCTCCGAACGCCCCCATAAGCCCCGCAATCGCAGGTCTTACAACGTTCCTGCCAAGCTCCAGTTCAAATGCCCGCAAAACAGCGTCGTTTAAGAACGTCCCCCCCTGTACCACTATGTTTTTCCCCAGTTCGTCCGCCGAATTTGCCCTTATTACCTTGTAAATGGCGTTCTTGATAATGGAGGAAGACAGCCCTGCGGAAATATCCTCCACCGTCGCTCCGTCCTTCTGCGCCTGTTTTACCGAGCTGTTCATAAACACCGTACACCGTGACCCCAAGTCCACCGGACGTTCCGCAAACAGCCCCAACGCCGCAAAATCCGCTATCTCATATCCCAACGCCTGTGCAAACGTCTGAATGAACGAGCCGCACCCGGAAGAACACGCTTCGTTGAGCATTATGCTGTCAATGGCTTTATTCTTTATTTTAAAGCACTTGATGTCCTGCCCGCCTATGTCTATGATAAAATCCACATTCGGCTGAAAATGCGCCGCCGCCCGATAATGCGCCACCGTCTCCACCAAGCCGTAATCTATCCCAAGCCCCGATTTTATCAGATCTTCCCCATATCCCGTAACAGCCGAGGAACGTATAACTATCCTGTCCCCCGCCAGTTTGTAAATTTTTTCCAGCTGCTCCGTGATAACGTCCAGCGGCTGCCCCTTGTTGGAGCAGTAATGGCTGTACAGCAGCTTTTTGCCGGGGGTCACAAGTACCAGCTTCGTGGTGGTACTTCCTGCGTCTATCCCAAGGAACGCTTCTCCCTCATAGGTGTTTATATCCGCTTCGGGGAGACTGTGGCTTGAATGCCGCTTTACGAACTCCTCATACTCCGCCTTCGTTTCAAACAGCCGCTGACCCGTGATAATATCGTCGCTTACCGCCGCCGTCCTTATCCTGTTGACTATCTCTGCGTGCGTAAACGTCTCCTCCTCGCTTTCCCCCGCATACAGCGCACTGCCGTATGCCATGAAACATTGAGCATTTTCCGGGAACACCGCATGCTCATCGTCCAGTTTCAGCGTATCGGTAAACGCTTTGCGAAGCCCCTTTATAAACGTCAGCGGACCGCCCAGAAACAAAACTTTTCCCTTTATCTGCCGCCCCTGTGCCAGTCCGGACACCGTCTGATCCACCACCGCCTGGAATATGGATGCGGAAATATCCTCTCTCTTTGCCCCCTGATTGAGAAGCGGCTGAATATCCGACTTAGCGAACACCCCGCAGCGGGAAGCTATGGGATAGAGCTTTTCCGCTTTCAGCGCAAGCCTATCCATATCGTCCACGGTTATTCCAAGGAGCGTTGCCATCTGATCGATAAACGCTCCCGTCCCCCCTGCGCACGAGCCGTTCATTCTCTGCTCCGTGCCGCCTGTGAGGAATATTATCTTAGCGTCCTCGCCCCCCAGCTCAATAACGCAGTCGGCATCGGGATAATCCTTTTCCACCGCAATAAATGCACTGTGAACTTCCTGCACAAACGGCAGACCCGCCGCCCCCGCAAGCCCCAGCCCCGCAGAGCCTGTTATTGCCATTTTAAACTCCGCTTCCGGGTACAGCTTTCCTATCTCCTCTATCTGCTCTGCCGCCGTCTCCCTTACCTTCGAGAAATGCCGCTGATACCTGGAGAAAATAATTTTCCCCTCTTCCAGTATCACCGTCTTTACCGTAGTAGAACCAATATCCACGCCCAGCGTGTAAATTTTCTTTTCCATTATTAAATTAGACCTCCGCTGTTAGAGGCTGGAGGTTAGAGGCTAGAGGTTAGAATCATACTTCCTCAACCTTTTACATCAGCCTTAAATTTTTTTACCGCTGTCAGAGGCAAGAGGCAAGATTTTCACTTTCCTCAACCAATCACATCAGCCATAAATTTTATTTAAACATTTGCCAACAGCCGCCGTCCATAACCTTTTCCCCTACAGGGGAAAAGCTTTAAAAGCCTTAAAACCGGCATATCCCGACCGCCGACAGCCGCCGACCAACTAAATAACTATTAACTATTAATTATTAACTATTAACTGTCTTAACTTTTCCGCCGTTTCCTCCGGACTTCCCTCGCCGTCTATCCTGTGGGTGGAATTAGCCCTGTAAACGGGACTCCTGTCATCATATATGACCTTCAAAGACTCTTTGGTGTTCCTCGTTACTATCGGTCTCCCCGGGTCGTCCTTTATCCGTTCCCAGCAGACCTCGTAGGGGACGTCTATGTACACCACCCGCCCGAATTTCTTGGCGGTCCCGGCATTTATATCCCGCAGCATAGCACCCCCGCCGCAGGCGATAACGCCGCCTTTTTTTCCCAATACTTCCACCGCCAGCGTCTCCTGCCGCCTGAAATACTCCTCCCCCTTTTCCTCGAAAATTTCGGGAATTTTCATACCCAGCGTCTCCTCAATGAAGCTGTCCATATCGTAAAATTCCACCCCGAAACTTTCCGCCAATATCTTCCCCACGGTACTTTTCCCGCACCCCATAAACCCGCATAAATAAACACACATAGACATTTTTTATTCACATTCCTCTCGAAATTTTTTCCGTTTTAAGCCACCTGTCTCAATCGGCATTCCAGCCTCTGGCGTTCTAACCTCTAGCCTCTAGATTTCCACCGCTTCCCCGAAATCGTCCGCCGAATACTCTTTCACCTTTTCAAACAACGCCTCTTCCAGGCAGGAGTAGAACATGGCGAACAGCACGTCCGCAAACCCCAGCAGGAACATATTCTTGTTGGTAATTTCCGACAAAGCGGGAACGCTTGTGTATATGTAAGTCTTGAACCAGTCCGCATTGTAAGGCGGCAGTTTACGCCCCTTGCGAACAAGATATTTTATCTCCATAAACGTCTCCGCCACAGCGTCCCCGCAGTTTTCCGCCCCCCTGTTCAGGACTTCCGCATACACCTTGTAAAGCTGATCGTCCGTCATAGGGCCGCTTTCCCCCTTTAGATTTTTCAGCACCGGGATACGCACCGCCAAGCTGTACACAATCAGCGGCAAAACCTTGTTGTACTCGTCGCTCATCATCTCCCGGCAGGTGTCGTTATCCAGACGCAGCCCCAACGCCGTCAGCGAATCGGTGTCATAGATGTTGTTGAGGACTATTTTGAAAGCGTCCTTGATATTCACCGTGTAAAAACTTTCTTCCGCAATGGAATAAATATACTTTATCCCATTGAAAAGGGCAATTCCCCCTTTCACCACCGAATCCGCCAACCCATTCACCGCATTCGCCTCATTTATAAAATCCATTCGTATTCCTCCATAGAAATTCCCCAGGTTTCAGAAATTTTTTTAAGGTCTTTTCCCCGCCGAAGGCGGGGAAAAGACCGCCCGGCATTGTTATTGGTTTTCACTTAAAACCCCAACCCGCCCGGTATTCCTCTAGCCTCTAGCCCTCTAACCTCTAGCTACTCTCTGGGAACTCTCTCCCAATCCGGCAATCTCACCTTTTTCCCGTTCACTCTTATCTCGGAAATTTCCTCCTCATCATCCGAACCCAGCAGCTCTTCCGACTTGTACTTGCCGTCCATCATAGCCTCCAGAACGGTGTTGTATTTGGGGGGATTAAAGGGCTTTAACACCCTCTCTTCCGGTAGATTTTCCGTCCCCGCAGGGGAGATCTCGCTGCCCATGGGCTTTGCCGTCC
>JAMOZU010000187.1:4013-5221 GCA_023667745.1 Ruminococcus sp. | reverse complement strand
ACCTTAGGGAGAGGGGCGGGGGGCGGCTGTGCCTTACTAAATACAGAGCGTCCCCTGGGGTTTCCCCCCCACACAGTCACTTGCAGGTGCTAAAAAAATAAAGCATTTCATAAAATGTAAGTCTGGCAAGTCGCAAGAATCCAAAAAGTCACTTCATTTCAAAAAAACCTCACAATCGCAATAAAAGCCTCTCCTGCGTTTGAGGAGAAAAGCCCCTGCAGCGTTTGAGTGCATTACTACATTTTGCCTAAAAATTCCCCCGAATATTCTATGAAAAAATTTCTAAAAAGTGTTGAAATATTAAAATAAATATGTTATAATTAATTCATATGTTAGGAATGTTATGTGTAAAAAAAACTGTTTCAGCATTTTAAAACGATAAAACGCACATAATATTCGGGCAAGTATCGGAGGTATGTTGAAAATATGAGCTACAAAAACGAATTTATACGGTTTATGGCTGACTGCGGCGTGCTGACTTTCGGGGAGTTTACCCTCAAAAGCGGCAGAAAAGCCCCCTACTTCATAAATACGGGAAAATACTGCAAAGGTTCGCAGCTTAGCAGACTGGGCGAATTTTATGCGGACTGCATAAAGGAAAACCAAATGGAAGCGGATATCCTTTTCGGACCCGCATATAAGGGCATACCTCTCGCAGCAAGTACGGCGGCGGCACTGTACAATAAATATAATATAGATATGGGCTATTGCTTTGACAGAAAGGAAGCCAAGGATCACGGCGAGGGCGGTATGTTCGTTGGAGCGCAGCCCAAAGACGGCGACAGAGTGATAATTATAGAGGACGTTATGACATCGGGCAAGGCTCTTCGGGAGACCCTGCCGAAATTGCAGGGAGCGGGAAATATTAGCCTTTCGGGCATGGTCATAACGGTAGACAGAATGGAAAAAGGGCTTGACTCGGAGCTTTCGGCAGTGCGGCAAGCTGAGAAGGACTTCGGCGTGAAAGTAATTTCCATAGTCAATATAAAGGATATAATCTCCGCCATAGAACAAGGCGTTATCGGCGGCAAAGAATACCTTGACAAAATGAAAGCCTACCTGAACGAGTACGGCGCATAAGACTTAACCGAAAGGTAACAGGCTTATAACTCTTGCTTCTCGCAAGTGCAATTTCTAACCTCTTACCTCTAAACTCTCAAAACCCATATCCCCCGCAAACCCAACAAACAAACTCTCAAAATTACCCT
>JAMOZU010000187.1:0-3913 GCA_023667745.1 Ruminococcus sp. | reverse complement strand
CTTACCTCTAACCTCTCAAAACCCATATCCCCCGCAAACCCAACAAACAAACTCTCAAAATTACCCTTTAGCCTAATCGGTCAATATAAATCTCAAAAGTAAGGGCTTACGATTCTTGCCTCTTGCCTCTCGCAAGTGCAACTTCTAACCTCTTACCTCTAACCTCTCAAAACCCATATCCCCCGCAAACCCAACAAACAAACTCTAATAGGAAAGGACTGTCATTTAACAATGAGCGTACTTTTTGACCTTACCGCAGCAGCCCCCGAACTTATGGACGCTGTAATATGTATGGACAATTCCCCCGCATATGAGGCGTTTAAGGAGGAAATTGAAGCTATACTGAAGGAATTTTCCGACACGGGTCATCTGTCCTCCAGCTGGAAGATAGACGAAAAGGATCTGACGGCAAAATCCGAGGAGACCCTGAAAAATATGCACAGGGCATACCTTATATGGAGCTTCAACGAGGAGCGCACAGGAGCTGTAACGCCCGATAAAGACAGCTGCTGCCATACGCTGGGCAGGCTGTTCTATAAATCCCAGGAGGATATTATAAAGGCTCTGCTGGGCGGCAGCGACAGAGTGGACTGCACCAATGTAAAGCCCCTTATCGAGGGATTCAAGGCGGAGATCGCCAATAATCCCGCAGTTTACAAAAGCGTTAAGGATTTCTTTAAGGGATATGTTTACGGCTATTATTTCAACTACCTTAAAGAGGCGGACATAATGAAAAAGTATGCGGAAATGCTGGCGTATCTGGGAGTAATGTCAAATAAGATACCCACATCCATTTCCGAGCAACAGAAGATACTGCCAAAAATGGCTCTGCTGCTGCCAAACGACAGATTCAAGTACTTAAACGGGTTTGTACCCAGAGACCTTACTATGGCGATAATCTTCGACAGGCTCCAGTTCCCGCCTTTGTCGGAAGAGGAAACCGAGAAAATGAAGGAGCGTATCTCCGCTTACATAGCCGAAAATTACCGCAGCGACAAGGAAGACGACGTGGAGCTTATCAGCGACGACGTTTCCGCATCATTCTTCTCTGACTTTTTCGGGAAATATATAAATGTTGCCGAATTTTCCAAGGAAATTTATCAGAAGACCTCCGCAGGCAACAGATTTTTCCTTAACGGCGACAACGACGACACCGGGGATTTCAGCCCCAAAAAGATAGACGAGATAGTCTCCGCAAAGTGCGCGGCAGACTTCAACAGCTTCTACACCACCGAGAAAGCCCCCTGCAACGACAGCTCTCTCGGCGGCACGGAACTTTGCTACAAATATCCCCTTATTTTCAGGGACAGTGAAGGGTACTGGTTTGCGCCGGTTTATGAGGAGCTTATCTATCCCGTTCTTGACAGGGATATGTACATCACGGCGGACGTTCCCACGGGGGATTTCCCCTTTGCGGACGAGATATTCGCCACCAACCCCATCAGGGAAACGGCGGGTCTGGAAAGGGGCAGCATAACCGTGCGGCGGGATAAGATAGAGGTGCTCGACAAGCTAAAAAGGCTTGCCTCCGCAGACGTTACCGAAAAGGAACGCCGTGCCCTTAAACTGGAGCAGACCCTTATACTTATGAGCGGCAATATGAACTGCGCCGACTTTAACGCCTGCGTGCGTGAGAAGGTTTACGACACGCCCATTTACGACGAGTATATCGACTACAGAATGGATCTGCTGGCAGGAGGCGTTCTCGACAACTTTATGGCCAAAAAGTCCCTGCTGGATAAGCTGAACAAGGCGAGCGTTTAATTTAAAGCAAAAATATAAGCTCGGTCACCGTGAAGAACGCCGCTGCCGTAAGGGCAGGGCGTTTTTCCCATTCCTTGGGGCATTTTCTTACCATTGTCAGAATAACAGCGGAGAATATAAGATAGCGTATGATAAATCCCATAACAAGCAGCCGCCTTTCGATAAATTACATTATAGCCGTTGCTTATTATATGCGCAAAGGGGGGCGGGAGTTACAGTTAAAAAAGCGTCCCCCATTTCGGGAAACGCTTTTTTTAACTGTACATAGGAATATGGGGGGACATATTACCCCGCCATAATTTCCGAAATTGCGTCAAGTATCTTGTCATGACAGCCGCCGCAGCCGGTGGAACATTGGGTGATCTTCTGTATCTCCTCAAATTCCCGCTCAACGTCCGAAAATACTTCGGCGGAGTGAAGTGCCTTTTCCACATCGGCATAGCTTACGTTCTTGCATTTGCATATAACCGTATTTTCCATATGTATAACCTCCTCGAAAATGGGCAAAGCCCTGTATATATTCATAATACACCTTTTGCCGAAAGTTGTCAAGAGGTATGCCGCAAATTCTGCGGAAATCATTTTTGATTTACTTTAACGGGTGTTTCCCTTGCCCGGGGCGGAGGAAACACCCTTTGCCAATTTGTTCATAATTTATTTACCCGTTGAAGAACCGTGTACAAATTCAGTCAGTAAAACGGTATGAAAATTTTTGCGGGTCTCTTACGCTTTTAACGCCGCCTCTTCCTTTTCTTCCGTATCAGACGTTTCTATCTTGGTCTCAATGCCGTTTATCTTCACGCTTGGGTCGTCAAGGTCTATAATAAGGCATTTCCTGCCCTGTATAACGGTGGTGCGTACCTTGTCGGTAGCGTCGCTGCCGATGTTGACGGTTATCTCCGAGGCGGCAAGGGTGGTCTTGTTCTCCACAAGGTTGGAGGCTTTGAGAGTCCCCTCTCCCACTGCCGATTCGTAAACCGACTCCAATGCCTCCAGTTTCTCGCCGCTTATCCCCGCAATGGAAAGTATCGTCCGCATTCTCCCGCAGTCGATAACAGGCGGCTCGGTCTCGTTCTTGTTCTGGTCGATTATGTCCTTTATGCTGTCGTTTACGCTGGTGATAACGCTGTAGTCCAGCTCTTCCCGGCAAACGTTCGCCAGAACCGCCCTGAACCGTTCCTTTTCGCCGTCGGGAGTGAACTCGAACTTGCAGTCAAGCACATCTTCCACAATGGAAAGATTGGGTTTTTTCGGAGAACGTGTATAATACATCACACTGTTGACATCCGGGGAACGATCGCTGAACACGGGATAGAAAAAACCGTCCTGAGGGGCTCTTGCAATTATCATTTCCGTGTTGGACTTTTTGGCGATGCTGTTCTGCTCACTGTCAAAGAAAAGTCCATCGTCCCCGGTATTTACGGGACATATGGCGGTGACGATAAAATTATAGTCCATGTCGCTTTCGTCCATGGCGGCATCATTCTTGTCCTTAACGAGAATGCTGTATGTACAGCTGCCGGAAATAACGGCATAAGCCGTGCCGTAATCGGTGTTTTCCACAATGCGGCCGATAAAGGCATTGTTCGCCGCCTCGTCCTCCAGATGATTTTTAACGGCGGTGTACAGAGTGTGCTGCGCCCCGCCCTCCTCATAGGACTCGTTGGGGAAAGGGTATTCGGTAAGATTTTTTCCCAGACTGCCGCTGAGGGTCTTTTTCAGCGTCTCCATAACCACAGCCCCCTCGTCCTCGGGCATTAACGGGTAGCTTTTTGTCTCGGAATATTTGATGTTCTTTTCCCCGTCCACATAGGCATAGAGAATGTTTCCCAGTGTGAAAAAGCCGCAGCCCTCGCTGAAACTGCGCTTTATCTCCGCAAGTTCTTTTTTGTTCATTTTGTTTTTTCCTTTCTTTTTCTTTTATATGTCTTAAGCGATTTCCCCCCGCCGATGGCGGGGAAAATATCTTAATTTCCATTATCCAAACAGCATCTTGCCTTTCCCCCGTTCTTTGCCGCATAAAGTGCGCTGTCGCTGTTGTGCAGGAGCTTTTCGGCGTCATGGGAACTGCCCCTTTTGATGACCTCGTAAGCTACCCCTACGGAAGCGGTTATTACCGAAAATTCCTCTTTCCCCTCGTAGCCCGCTT
>JAMOZU010000186.1 GCA_023667745.1 Ruminococcus sp. | reverse complement strand
TGCCGCAGCCGTCGGTGAATATCCACTTTGGCATAGCCTATATCCTCAAAGGGCTTGAGTTTCAGTTTGAGCATTGCCTCGTCGGCGGAAAGTTCCCCACGGCTCACCTGTTCCAGAATGTCTTTTATATCCTTCATTCTCTTACCTCCATGTCAAGGGAAACGGTATTGTAATACTTTTTCAGTTCCCTTAAAATTTCCTCCCGATAATAAATTGCCTTTTCAAGCTGTTCTTTTTTCACCTGCAGCCTTGCGCTTCCCTCATGGGTGCGGACTCGGAAGTCCTTGAACCCAAGGGAAAACAGGTAACTTTCCGCTGCCTCCGCCGCATGCAGTTTTTCCTTTGTTATAGTCTCTCCCTGCTGTATCCTTGTGGCAAGGCAGGCATAGGCGGGTTTGTCCCATGTAAAAAGTCCCGCTTCTTTTGACAGGCGGCGTATCTCATCTTTAGCAAGTCCGCATTCACGCAGGGGGGACAGGACGTGCAGTTCCTTTAACGCCCTCATTCCGGGGCGGTCTCCCGAATCGTCCGAGGAATTTGTGCCGTCAAGGAGAAGGCTGTAACCGTCCTTTAAAGCGGCGGCGGCTATGCTCCCAAAGATACGCCTTTTGCAGAAATAGCAACGGTCGGGAGTGTTTGCGGCAATTTCCCTGTGGGGCAATACCTCCAAGGGAATGACCGTCATTTTACAGCCAAGTTCCCCCGACAGCCGCTTTGCGTCCTCCTCCTCAAACCTCGGCTGAAATTCCGACTTTACATAATAAGCCCTTATATCCGCTCCCGCTTTCATTGCGGCGTACATCAGATACGCCGAATCTGCGCCGCCCGAAAAGGCAACGGCCGCTTTGGGATATTTCCCGAAAAAATCTTTCAGCTCCATAAAATTACCTCGCATATAAAAAAGGCATACGATACCTCTTTCAAGAGGCACGCATACCTTCAAAGTACACATTCAACGCATTTCAAGAAAATACCTTAAATCGGAATTTCCCCGAACTTAAAGCATATCCGCTCCCCAACGCCGCTCTTCACAAAGCGGTAAAAACCGGCTTCCTGCCGATAAAAGAACTGCCTGCCCGAAATTTTATCAATTACCTCGCTATCGGCTTTCTCATGCCAAGACTGTCCGCACAAACGATAATATTATCGCAACGGTTCACGGGTATCAGCATACGCTTTGCCCCGCAGCAGCCGTCAATATAAAACTGCCGTGATCGGCTTGTATAAAAACCAAATAACAAAGGGCTTTTAACTTACCAAACAGACTTTTTCCGCAGGCTTTCATTTGTTTTATTATATCATAATATTACGAACAAATATATAAATAAAAATTAATTTATTATGAACATGTGTCCTTTTGTACCGGGCGGCATTTTCCGATTCATATTTGTCTGCCGCACCGGGAAAATGCACTGAACCGACACCGCCTTATACAAATCCCTCATTGAATTGAGTGAATCGGTATTAACTATTGATCCTCCTTTGTCAAATCAAGCTGTTTCTCCCTCTCCTTAATTATGACCTCCGAGTAAAAATCGCACAGCTCGGCGGCGGTCTCTATGGCAAAACTCTCCACCCCAAGCATAAGCCCTTTCCCCGTCCTTACCGGACGAACGGTGACAAGCCCCCGTTCGCTGTCGGAAAGAACGCCCTCGGTGTGACCTGTGCCGCAAAGCCTGCGCAGCAGCTCGGAAGGGCGGTCGGCGGGGATATATCGGCTGATAACGGCGGCAGCGGGCAGGGAGGCTATCGCATCTTTCAGGCTTTCGCCCCGACGCCGAAGTACCTCGAGAGTCTCCAGCATAAGGGCAATGCCGTCCTCCGTGAAACTTTGGGAAGAGGCAAGTCTGCGTGCTTGTCTGCACTCCTCGGATGGCTTGCCGCAGCCGGAACAAACGCTTCTGCCGCAGGAGATGACCTTCCTGCCGTAACCCGCCGCCATCTTTTCAAGCCACCTTGGCGGTCTTCCGCAAAAGGCGGCGTCCTCCCCCCGCTCGAAAAGCTCCCGACAGCATAGCATAAGCAGTTTTTCGCGGAACACATATCCCGTGCTGTCGGAATATGCGGAAAGCCTGCCGCCGTCCGCTCCTATATGAAAAGCTATCCGCTCGCCTCCTGGGTCGTTTTTGCCTTTGAGCGCACGCAAAGCCTCCTCGGTGACAGCGGCGGAGGAACTGTAAACATCGGCATAAACGCCTTTCACGCTCCCTCCCGGTCTCTTCCGCAAAGAGCTTACATACAGTTCCCTTGTGCCTGAAAATTCGCTGATAACGCCGTAATGGCTGTAGGGCAGTTCCTTTTGTTTCGGGGACAAAATCTGTGCTGTTATCCTGTCCTCGGCGGCGGCATCAAGGCACAGCCCGTCGGCGGCGAACAGGCGAAACAGGGGAGTTATCTCCGTGTGTACATGGCAGCCCATGGCGCACCCTAAGACTTTCACGGCGTTTGCCGCCGCCCATGCGGAGCATTCCCCGCCGAAAACGGCGTCTTGCCCCGCTTCTGCGCACCCTGCCCCGAACGCTCTTGCCAGGGCGTTCGCTCCCTTTTCGCCGCTGTGGGCTATGAATATCCGTTCCCCGGCGGGAACGCTTACGGCGCACGCCCTGCCTATAGCCGCCGCCATTGCCGTTCCGGGCAGACAGCGGCTGTCGGGTACAAGACGGCTTTCCTCTTCAAAGTGCATTTTCATGGATATTACCCCCGGTGAATTAGTTAATAGTTAATAATTAATAGTTAGTGCGGGTTTTTTGTTATTTCACAGCGCAGTGCGTAAAAAATTTTTCAACTCTGTTAAGCAAGTGCTGATTCAAGGCGTTTTCCCTGCCTTGCTTAGAGATTTTAAAACTTGCGGATCACTCGGATTCGATTTGCTCTGCATTTTCTTAACTTTATTTTCCCCGAAATTTTGGAAATAATTCAGCAAATTGCATATTATCCGAGGAATATTATGTAAAATATGTGTGAAAATTGCAATTGAAAATTACGGAAAAATATGGTATAATGATTTTTAAGTAAATAAATTGCCTTAGGGAAACACCGACCGGACAGTCTTTTTGTGTTTTCAACGCTTTACAAACGGCTTTTTTGGCGGTCTTTTCCTTAGTTTAAATCGATAAAGCGAAAGGAGAAAAATACTTCGGGAATTTCCCCGATGTGTTGCCCTGAAAATGGATAATGATAATAATTTATGGGACGTACTTATTGCGGGAACGGGTGTGGGAGGTCTCTACACAGCCCTTTGCCTGCCCGATAATGTCAGAACGCTTGTAATATCCAAGCGGGATGCTTCACTGTGCAACTCAGCCCTTGCCCAGGGGGGCGTTGCAGGGGTTTACGACCCTCCCGATGACGACAACGTGACCATTCACACCAACGATACACTTATTGCGGGGGGCTTCAAAAACAATCCCGACAGCCTTAAAGTGCTTGTGAACGAGGCGGCGGCGGAGATACAAAAGCTCCTTGAAATAGGAGTTGATTTCGACCGTGACGAAAACGGCTGCCTTGACCGCACTCTTGAGGGAGGTCACAGCCGCAGGAGGATATTCCACCACAAGGACTCCACCGGCGCAGAGGTGACGGCGAAAATTCTTGCCGCCGTAAAAAACAAGCCCAATGTTACCTTAATGGAAAATTCCCTTTTATGCCGCATGAAGAAAATCGACGGCGGCTTTGGTGCGGATATACTCACGGGCGAGGAGCATATTACCGTAAAAAGCCGCTTTGCGGTGCTTGCCACCGGGGGGATAGGCAGGGTCTACGATTACACCACCAACTCCGCCATTGCCACCGGGGACGGGATTGCCATTGCCTACGACATGGGAGCGGAGATAAAAAATCTCTCCCTTATCCAGTTCCACCCCACCGCCTACAGCAACAAAGCGGACAGGGAATGTTTCCTTATTTCCGAGTCGGTGAGAGGGGAGGGGGCGTATCTTCTCAACTGCAATAAGGAGCGGTTTATGGACAAGTACGACCAGAGGCTGGAGCTTGCCCCCAGAGACGTGGTCTCCCGCTCTATCATCAAGGAAAGCAGAGAAACGGACAGTGACAGTTTTTATCTCGATATCCGCTACAAAGGGCGGGAGTACCTGCAAGAACGTTTCCCTATGATATACGATTTTCTTTTAACACAGGGGATAGACATGGGGGAAGATCTTATCCCCATTTTCCCCTGCCAGCATTATCTTATGGGGGGTATTGACGTTGACACCCATGCCCGCACGGCTGTCAGCGGACTTTACGCCGTGGGCGAATGCTCTCATACGGGAGTTCACGGCAACAACCGCCTGGCATCCAACTCCCTTTTGGAGGCACTTGTTTTCGGGCATAAGGCGGCGGAGGACATAACGGAGAAGCTCTCTGCCCTTTCCGAAGACACCGCCGAGGTGGGGGACGTTTCCTTTGAGCAGCCGAAAAACGCCGAGCATATCCCCGTGGGACTGCGGACGAAAATACGCCATATAATGCAGCGTTCCTATTTCGTTATTCCCGACAAGCAGGCGGCCGTGGAGGGCTTCGAGGAGGCGGCGGGGATAAAGAAAATGCTTGACGGCGGCGGTTTTATCATTGACCGTGACTTTGTGGAAGCCCGCTCGCTTGCCACTGCGGCGTATCTGATTTTAAAGGAGATAATTTAAGGCTGTTTAAGGTTTTTCTAAGACAACACCCCGCAAACCCGTTGACAAAACAGAAAAAACGGTAAAATAAAAATACGGAAAAACGACCGACATTTTCGCTTATTAGCGATGAATCGGCGCAGGTCAAAACAAAGAAAAATATTTTCGGAAAAAATGGAGCGTATACTGCCGACAGACGAGTGGGCAGAGATGATAAGACCGTAATAAAACATAACTGCCGATGCTTTGAAAGTTGTCGGCAGTTATTTTTTGCAAAGTGACTTAACATAAATTCAGTTTTTTGTTTAAGAAAAATTTACTTGCTAAATTGATATAATTTTTATATATCTCCTTGGCAAAAATAAAAAATCCGTATATAATTTTAGTAAAGTAATTTACCGTAAATTTATTTACCGAAACGGAGGCGGACAAGGGTGAAACGGCTGACTAAGAGGGACAGAAAAAATGCCTTTTTATACTGCAAATTCCGTGACGAGCAGAGAAAAGCGGCGCAGCAGGGCTATGATATGGATATTCTTCCGCCGGATATAATACAAATCCCTCATTGAATTATGGGACTTAAGCCGCCGCAAAAAATCATAC
>JAMOZU010000185.1 GCA_023667745.1 Ruminococcus sp. | reverse complement strand
GGGGGAGACAAGCTCCCCCAGCCCCCTATCGTGCGCATCTGCTCGTGTAATGCTTTAACTGTCTTGTCAGCTTTTCTTCTCCAGCCTCTAGCGTGAGCTTTGCTCACATTCTAACACCTAGCCACTAGCTGTATAAGCGGTGCTAAAAACGCCAGTCCCATACATATCAGCAGCTGCCGCCCCGACAAGGGTACTGTGTCAAACACCGTCTGCAAAAAGGGCAGATACACCGCCCCGAATATGACAGCCGCCGATATGATCACCGCCAATATCAGCTTGGGATTGTTAAAATAATCCACCGTGAATATGTTCTTTTCCTCCGATTTGCACTCGAATACATGAAACAGCTGACTCATCACAAGGGTCACCAATGCCCCCGTCCGTGCCGTCCCAAGGCTGCTCCCCATATTGGTAAGCGTGCTGAACGCCGCCAATGTGCATATGCCGATAAGCACCCCCCTTATCACTATCCGAAACAGCAGTCCCCCCGAAAAGAAACTTTCGTCCGAACGGCGGGGCGGCTTTTTCATGCTCTCCTTTCCGCATGGCTCTACCCCCAGCGCAACTGCGGGAAGACCGTCCGTTACAAGGTTTACAAGCAATATCTGGCTCGGCAGCAATACCATGGGCATTCCCATGATTATCCCCAGAAACATTGTCAGCACTTCCCCTATATTGCAGGAAAGCAGGTAGCGGACGAATTTGCGGATATTGGCGTATATCCCTCGCCCCTGTTCCACGGCGTTTACAAGGGTGGCAAAGTTGTCGTCCAGCAGGACCATGTCCGCCGCCTGTCTGGTTACGTCCGTGCCTGTTATCCCCATGGCAACGCCTATGTCCGCTTCCTTTACCGCAGGGGAATCGTTTACCCCGTCCCCCGTCATGGTGACGATATGCCCCAGCGACTTATACGCCCTTACTATCCGCAGTTTATCTCCGGGGGACACTCTTGCGTAAACGCTTACCTTCGGGGCTGCCTTTTTAAGCTCCTCATCGCTCATATTGTCAAGCTCCGCCCCCGTTAAAACAGCGTCTTCACGGTCGGTCAGCAATATTCCCGCCTGTTTTGCCACGGCGGCGGCAGTTTTTTTGTGATCCCCCGTTATCATGACCGTGCGGATCCTTGCTTCTCGGCAAAGCCGCACCGCCCTTTTCGCCTCTTCTCTCGGCGGGTCGGACATTCCCATTACCCCCGCAAAGCAAAGCCCCTCCCCGCTGTCGTAAGCGAACGCAAGCACCCGCAAAGCCTCTTCCGCCATTTTGTTGCATACGTCCGCTATCTGCCGCTTATCCGCATATGTTATGGGGCGTTCCCCCTTATCTTCCGCAATAAGCCTGCACCTGTCCAGTATGACCTCCGCCGAACCTTTCATATATTTTATTTCGTTTTCACCGTCGGGGGACTTTACCGTTACCGTCATAGAGCGAGTTTCGCTGTCAAAGGGTATCTCGTCCGTCCGTATAAAGGCTTTGCGCTCCGAGCGGCAGTTCATACCCCCTTT
Organism: Ruminococcus sp.; assembly: GCA_023667745.1. Taxonomy (GTDB): domain Bacteria; phylum Bacillota; class Clostridia; order Oscillospirales; family Ruminococcaceae; genus Huintestinicola. Next base: position 3,724 of record JAMOZU010000185.1, on the reverse strand, counting down.
TGCCGCCGCTATAAGCAGGGCGGTCTCGGTGGGGTCTCCCATAACGCTCCATTCGCCGCTGTCATATCTTCCGTTGTTGTCAGGATCGTCAAGGCATATATCCCCATTGTTGCAGAGGACGGCGCAGCGAAGCATTTCCCGCAAAGCCTCCCCGGACATTTTTGTAACGCTTTCGCCCTTTTGGGTAATTTTTCCCCCCGCCTTATATCCTTGTCCCGTGAACGCAAGCTCCTTCCCTCCCGCAAATCCCTTGCGGACGGTCATTTTATTTTCCGTAACAGTCCCCGTTTTGTCCGTGCAGATTATGGAAGTACAGCCGAGAGTTTCCACCGAATGAAGCCTGTGAACAAGGGCGTTTTGCTTTAGCATTCGGCTTACAGCCAACGCCAGTGCGATAGTCACCGTAGCGGGCAGACCTTCGGGAATGGCGGCAATGGCAATGGTTATCCCCGTCATAAGCATATCAAAAACAGGCTCGCCCCTTATTATCCCCGCCCCCGCCACAACAACGCACACTATCAGGCATATTACCGCCACTGTCCTCCCCAGTTCCCCCAAACGCTTTTGCAGCGGGGTCAGCGGCTCTTCAATTTCCCCTATCATTCCCGAAATTTTCCCCATCTGGCTGTTTTTCCCGGTAGCTATAACCCTTGCCTGAGCAGTCCCCTTGGTGATAACGGTGCCGCTGTAGATGATGTTTGACTTGCCGAGGGAATTGTCCCTGTCGGTGATATTGCCGACGGTTTTCGCCACAGGCTCGCTTTCCCCCGTAAGTACGCTTTCGTCCGCAGTAACTCCCTTTGCCTGTAATATGACCCCATCCGCCGCAGCCTTGTCCCCCGCTTCAAGGCACATAATGTCCCCGGGGACGACCTGCGAAGCGGGGATCACCGTCAGATGACCGTCCCTGCATACCTTCGCAGACGGCGCAGTCATACTCTTGAGAGCCTGCAGCGTCCGCTCCGTCCTGTATTCCTGAACGAATCCCAGAACGGCGTTGAGCATAACTATGGTGATTATCGTCACAGCGTCCGCAGGTTCGCCTATGAAAGCCGACACCGCCGCCGCCGCAAGCAGGATCATCACCATAAAGTCCTTGAACTGCCCCATAAATATCTTCAAAGGGCGGGGCTTTTTGTCCTCGTAAATATTATTCTCTCCGTATTCCTCCAGAAGCCTTGCCGCCTCTTCCGAGGACAGCCCTCCGCCCCTTTCCGAACCTCCGGAAACAAAAGCCTTGTCACTGCCCTGTTTTCTCTCCAATAATTCCGCCGGCATATTCTCCCGCTCCTTTCCTTTTTGGAAAAGTGCTGATTTAAGGTATTTCCCCATGCCTATGACGGGGGGTAAATACCCACCTGACATAAAAACCTTGCATCACATAAAGATCGATTTAATCAGCGTTTCCTTAGAAATTATATGAGAGCGGACAAGGGATTATGCGGCAAGAGCAGTTAATGCCCGAACGTCCCCCTTAATTATATCTAAAAAATTCCGACAAAATTCAACAATTAGAAATAATTATATGATATAATGGATTTAAGTAAGTGCCGATCAAATTTGCAATTTTTGAAAACTTTTTTGTCGGACAGGGTTTCCCCCTCCGAGAGCGGGGAAAACCTTAAATCGGCACTTCATAAATTTTCCGAACGGAGGTTTTGTTTATGGCAGACAATGAAAACAAGAAAAGCATTCTTACCGAGTTCAAGGAGTTCATCTCCAGAGGGAATGTCCTCGATATGGCAGTGGGCGTTATCGTGGGCGGAGCGTTCACATCAATAGTAAACTCCCTCGTTGCCGACATCTTCACCCCCATTATCGGCATTATCATAGGCGGCATCGACTTTGCCAGCCTGTCAATAAAAATACCCGATACCGTCATCGACGGCAAGGTCATTACCCAAGGAGCGGAACTTACATACGGCAACTTTATCCAGAGTATAATAACATTCCTGCTTACAGCTTTGTGCGTTTTCCTTATAGTCAAAGCCATCAACAGTTTCAGGCGCAAAAAGGAAGAACCCCCAAAAGAACCCGCCCCCGCTCCCGAACCCGAACCGACCAAAGAGGAACTGCTTCTCCGTGAGATACGAGACCTTTTAAAGGAACAGAACCGTTCGCAAAGCTCCCAGAGCCGTCCCCCAAAGTCCGACAACAGGAACAACAACCGAAATAAGAACGGCGGCAAGCCCGACCGCAAAGAACAGCCCAAAGATCAAACCAAGGAACAGCCCGCAGCAAAGTAGACATTCTTTCCTCGATTGTCAATTTGCACAAAATTACAGTCCCTTGTTCAAAAAAATTCTAAGGGCAAAAATCCCCCGGGGCTATTGACAACAGGCAAAGTTTGTAGTAAAATAGAAAAAATACCCGAACAGGGGATATTTTTAAAGAAATGTTGATTTAATAATTTATTTAAAAATGACGTGTATTACAAACCCTTATGTCAGGCGGTGTTTTCCCCGCCTTCGGCGGGGAAAACACCTTAAATCAGCATTGGCAAAGGGTAACGGAATGTTTGCAAAACCCTTTGCGAACAGCAGCCAAACCAAAGGAAATACCGATGCGGCAACTCTAAAAAAATAATTTTTCAGTCGGCTCAAAATCGGTAAATCCCAAAATCAAAGAAAGTGGAGGAGATTATTATGCTGGATACCGATATGTCAAGCAAATTCGGCAAAGAGGGTCTGACCTTTGACGATGTACTGCTTATTCCCGCAAAGTCCGAGGTCACGCCCAATATGGTAAGCCTTAAAACAAGGCTCGCCGGAGATATTTACCTTAATACTCCGATAATGACCTCCGCTATGGATACCGTCACCGAAGCCAAAATGGCAATAGCCATGGCAAGAGAGGGCGGTATCGGGATAATCCACAAAAATATGTCCATAGAGCGGCAGGCGGAGGAGGTCGACAAGGTAAAGCGTTCGGAGAACGGCGTAATAGTCAACCCCTTTTCCCTCACCGCCGATAAGCTGGTAGCCGAGGCGGACAAGCTCATGGGCAAATACCGCATTTCAGGCGTTCCCATAGTGGACGAAAAGGGGAAACTGGTGGGCATTCTCACCAACCGAGACCTGCGCTTCCTGCGGGATTTCAACACCCCCATAAGCGAGGTCATGACTCGTGACAACCTTATCACCGCCCCCGTGGGTACGGACTTGGAAGCCGCCCAGAAAATTCTTATGAACCATAAAATAGAGAAACTCCCCATTGTGGACGATGAGGGGACTCTCAAAGGGCTTATCACCATAAAGGACATTGAAAAAGCCGTACAGTACCCCGATTCCGCCCGTGACAAAAGCGGCAGACTTCTCTGCGGAGCGGCTATCGGCATTACGGCGGACGTACTCGACAGGGCAAAGGCTCTCTTGGACGCACAAGCGGACGTACTTGTTCTGGACTCCGCCCACGGTCACTCGAAAAACATCTTCAAATGCCTTGACATGATAAAGAATGCCTACCCCAACGCCGTTGTCATAGCCGGCAACATCGCTACGGCAGAAGCTGCGGAAGACCTTATCAAAGCGGGGGCTGACTGCGTTAAAGTGGGCATAGGTCCCGGGTCTATCTGCACCACAAGAGTGGTGGCGGGCATAGGTGTTCCCCAGATAACAGCCGTATACGACGCCGCCTGCGCCGCCGCAAAATACAATATCCCCATTATCGCCGATGGCGGCATAAAATATTCGGGGGACATAGTAAAAGCATTGGCGGCGGGAGC
>JAMOZU010000184.1 GCA_023667745.1 Ruminococcus sp. | reverse complement strand
CCGTGTAGATTTTTATTATATCAGATTATGAGGAAAAATGCAATAGGGTTTACAAAAAATTTACATTTTATTTTTTAGGGAAGTTTATGTCACCTCTTGACAAGCTCACAAAATATGCTATAATATGAATAGAATATTTTTCGGAGGTTGACATTATGGTGATAAAACCTTTCACTTGCCTGATAGATGAACATGATGAAATATCCGAATTTTGCAAAAGTACCAACGAACCTATTTTTCTCACCAAAAACGGCGAGGACGATCTTGTGGTCATGAATATTGACGCATATTCTTTGCGTGAAGAAATGCTGGATATGCGGCAAAAGATACTTGAAGCGGAAGCTAACAGGCTTAATGGGGCTAAAACGTATACAATTGATGAGTTTTTCCAAAGAGCGGAGGATATTATAAACAGAGCCGAGTGGCTTGAAAATGAAACGGAATGAGGTATTTTCTTCATAAGTTCTTAACACCGGTTCAGACAAATCAGTGAATTTTTTTACAATTTCCCCTCAAAAATTTTCTCACCCTATTGATTTTCCCGAAATAATGTGATATAATATAAGTTGGAACATTTTCGGGAAAGGGAATTTTGGTGAAATTTCCCGAAATGCCGCATCTTATTTGAAAGGAATGGCTGAAAATGGGTCTTTTCGACAAGGAAAGCAAGAAGAAAAAGCAAGATCAGGTGGAGCTGCAGAACATAGTGCTTGACATAGACGAGAAGAAACTGCAGGTCTCCGAGGAGTTTCTCGGTCAGATGACCAAGATATACATAAGCAAGTATATGAAGGTCGTCAACGAAAACATTGCGGATATGGGCAGGATTTCCTCCATTGCTCTGTTGTTCAAGAAATATGATGTTATCAACAAAAACCTGGATATGCTCATAAAAATAGAGCCTTATTACAGATACAAGAACATCACCCCCTCCGAGTACAAGCTGGAAGTGGAGGAAAAGAAGGAGGGATTTATCAATTCCCTTATCGCAAGGGAATGGAAAAAGGTAAAACCCTCCAACGCCGCCGTAAGGGACGACCCTTCCCTTGAAACCAAAGTCCGCAAGTTTTTCGCAATTTACGACCCCTTTAAATCCAAAATGCCCCAAGGGTCTCTTGACCTGCTGGAAAGCCTTTACGAAAGCGCATTCCCCGATGAGGCAAAAGCGGATGCGTCAGCGGCGGCAAAAGCGGCAGAGGCTGCCATTGCGGGGGCTGAAAACGAAGAGCTTAACGTGTTTACCGAGGCTACCTTTGAAGACCTGACAGAGGCTGCAGCTCCCAAAGAAGAGGTCACCGGGCAGTAAACCGTGAAAGTCCCCGATACAAACCATATAACGGCGGTACAAAGGGAGAATGCGGAGCATGTAAACTTTTTGCATATCAAGTACCCCCGGAACAGGAGAGGATATTATGAAAAAAACAACTTTCGCAAAACCTTTTGCCGCTTTGCTTATGGCAGCTGCCATGACAGCCTGCTCGGGCGGCAGTTCGATAGACACTATTGACGACCTTAACGGCAGGCATATAGGCGTTCAGCTGGAGACCGTGGGGGACGCCCTTGCATCGGATATCGAAGGAGCTACAGTCGAGCGGTACACCAAGGGAGCGGATGCCATTCAGGCGTTAAAGCAGGGTTCTGTCGAGGCTGTAATTATCGACAGCGAACCCGCCAACGTCTTTGCCGCCCACAATTCCGACATTAAGATACTCGATGAGGCATTTGCCGACGAGCAATACGCCATAGCCATCAACAAGGACAACACCGAGCTTCTGGAAATGATAAACACCGCTCTTGCGGAGCTTACCGCCGAAGGCGTTATGGACAGCATTAAGGCAAACTGGATAGGCGACAATGCCACAGGCAAGCCCTATGTATTCCCCGATGGAACATTCCCCGACGGCGGAGCGGAACCCTCCGGGAAACTTGTTATGGCGACCAACGCCGAGTTCCCCCCGTATGAGCTGATGATAGGGGACGAGGTTGCAGGCTTTGACGTGGATATGATGAGGGCAGTATGCGCCAAGCTCAATATGGAGCTGGAGATAAAGAACATGGAGTTCGACACCATAATCACCGCCGTTGAATCGGGCAGCATAGACGTGGGCGTTGCGGGAATGACCGTTACCGATGAGCGGAAAGAAAAGGTCAATTTCTCCGACCCTTACACCACCGCCAAGCAGGTAGTTGTGGTGAAAAAATAGTTTGCGGAAGATCCCGCATAATGCCGTTCACCGTGTTTTCCCCGCCGCAAGCCGAGGGAAATACCTTGAACGGCTTTTTTAGATTAAAATTCCATTAGAAACATTAAAATCAGATTAAAAATCCGCCGGGACTGTTGACAAAACCGTGAAAAAGGTGTATACTTATATTATTAAGGCGGTGTTTTCCGGGGCATGTATGCCCATCGTAGGCGAGGGAAAACACCTTAAACCAATTCAAGAGAGGGTTTTATTTATGTTCTGCACCTACTGCGGAGGGGAAATAAGAGCGGGCAGCGAATACTGTACAAAATGCGGCTCTCCCGTTGCTCCCGAATATATCCCCCAACCCCAACAGCCCCGCAGAGGCGTTCGGGTGGATTTTGCCGAGCCTATGCAGATTCGCTGTGTAAGCTGCAATGAAATAATAGGGGACGAGCTTCATAAGGTCAACAACTGTCCCCGGTGCGGTGCTCCCCAGGGGCTTAACATAGCCGTTGATACGGGCAGCGTCTACACCGGGCAGACAGCCATGCCCATGTCCGCAGGTTACGGCGGAGACATCGGCATGCCGCCGGACGTTCCCCAAGAGCAGAACCGAGCCCGTAAATGGATAAAGCGTGCGGCAATAGCGGCGGCGGCTGTAGTGCTGTGTGCGGTAATTGCCATAGGGGCATTGGTCGCATCAAGCGTGGGGCATGAAGAGATAATCTGGCCCGCCTCGGGGCTTTCCCGGATGATCCCCGCCATAGGAGAAACGGGGGAGATATACAACGACAGCAGCGATATTTTTTCCGCAGATATTTACGATATATCCAAAGCGGCTTTCGGCGAATATGTGGAGCAGTGCAAGGCGGAGGGCTTTGATGTGGACGTTGTAAAGAACTCCGACAGCTTTTACGCCTATAATTCCGAGGGCTATAAGCTCTCCCTTGACTATTACGGCAACGAACTTACTATCCGTATCACCGCCCCCATAGCCATGCGGAAAATCACTCTTGCAAGCAACGGACTGGGCGGACTTCTCCCCGCTCTCCCCTCCGATACAGGCTTTATCGAAAACGAAGGCTCGGATTACCTTTACTTTTACTTGGGGGACGTGACCCGTGAAGACTATGACGCATTTGTCACCGCCTGCATTCAGAACGGCTTCAACGAAGATTACTCCCGCAGCGGCGATTATTTCCGGGGCGAGAACGAAGACGGCGTTGACCTGAACATTCAGTACCTCGGCAACAACACCATTGAAATAAGGCTGTATGATTAAAAAAAAATTTCCCCACCGAAGGTGGGGAACATTATTTCCTCGGTATATGAAGCATATACCGAGGAAATTTATTTTACTCCCTGTCAACCATCTTTTCCACAAGATACATAAACTCGTCCTTATATTCATCGTCGGAGTAATCCCCCATATAAAGCTGCTTTAATACATCATCATAGGTGCTGTCGCCGCAGTAGGGGCTGTTTTTGAGAAGCATGCCGAATCGGGCGCAGGCAGAGATGAAGTTGAGCCGCTCGCTTAAAACATCCCGATAATCATCCGCCGAGACCGGATACTCCAGCAGATTGCTCTCGTCCCCGTCCGGCTCTTTGTAGCGGACGGATAAGGTCAGCAGGTCGTTGCTTACATTTACGTCAATGCTGCTTTCTTCCTCTTGTTCCGGCTGTGCATATTTCAGCTCAATATCTCCCCCGCTCATTTCGCCGTCAGCAGGAACTATCTCATACAGCACCGTAACGCTGTGACCTGCCCCCACTTCCCCTGCGTCTTTGGTGTCGTCCGCAAAATCACGGTCGGCAAGGCGGCGGTTATCGTAACCGATAAGCCTGTAGCCCTTTACTTTGGCGGGATTGAACTCTATCTGAAATTTAACGTCCTTGGCGGCGGTAAAAAGCGTACCGCTCATTTCGTCCACCAGAACTTTCTTAGCCTCCCGCTCGCTGTCGATATAGGAATAGTTGCCGTTGCCCTTGTCCGCCAACGCTTCCAGGCGGTTATCCTTGTAATTTCCCGTGCCGAACCCCAGCACCGACAGGAACACGCCTGTTTCCCGCTTTTCCTCGATAAGCTCCGTCAGCTCCTCAACCGAGGAAAGCCCCACATTAAGGTCGCCGTCGGTGGCAAGGATAACACGGTTGTTGCCGCCCTCGATAAAATATTCCTCGGCAATTTCATAAGCGGTAACGATCCCCGCCGCCCCCGCAGTAGAGCCGCCCGCCTTTAAGCTGTTGATTATTTTGAGTATCTCTTCACGGTCGCCGCCGTCAGCTCCCTCCAAAAGCACAGCGTCCTCTCCCGCATAGGTGACAATGGATATCCTGTCCTTTTCGCTTAAATTATCCGTCAGCATGGAAAAGGACTTCTGCACCAGCGGCAGCTTGTCATCGCTGTACATAGACCCGCTTACATCTATCAGGAACACTATGTTCATAGCCTCCCGCTCCCCCAGAACAGTCTCTCTGCTTTTGGTGGAAAGCCCCGCCGTAAAAAGCCTTGTTTCCTCGTTCCAAGGGCAGGGAGCGTATTCGGTGTACACCGAAAAAGGCTCGTCTTCGGGAGGGTCGGCATAGCCGTAATCGAAATAGTTTATCATCTCTTCGATACGCACAGCGTCCGGGTCTATCGCCTGTCCGCTGTTTATCATACGCCGCAGATTGGAGTAAGAGGCGGTGTCAACGTCTGCTGAAAAGGTGGAAAGGGGATTTTTGGAAACGCTTAAAAAGCCGCTTTCGGGAACGCCGTCATACTCCTCCGTGTTTACTTCATAAAACTCTTCCCCATCCCAATAATCATCGGCAGTCTCGGCATAATTATACCCGTCCGAATCCATAGCCGCCGTCTGGCGATTTTCCGCATTTGCCGAACGGTCGGGAACTGTCGTAAGGGCATAATTTCCGCTGTCCTCCGGCGCACCGCCGCACCCCGCAAGGGAAACCGTCATAGCCAACGCCGCAGCCCCCGCACATATTTTCTTTAATCTATTCATTTTCATAATATCAAAATCCTTTCATGCCGAATTTGGAAATTGC
>JAMOZU010000183.1 GCA_023667745.1 Ruminococcus sp. | reverse complement strand
TTATCTTAAAACGGTCAAGAAGGACTATCCGGGGGCGTTTATTAAGGTTATGTAATTTTATATTTTCGGGCGGGACGGTTTTTTACTTTGGCTGTTCCGCCTTTTATTTTTCAAAAGTGCAATATTGCGGCATATTTTTTCATAAAATTTATCAGGCGGCAAGCCGCATGAAAGGAGAGTCTCGTATGAAAAACACTCCCTCGGATTTTGAAATTGTGGAAGTGGAAAATCCATCCGTAACAGCTGATGAAAAAGAAGCGGCGGAAAATGAGCTTTATTATATTTTTGAGAAATTTTTCGTCGGCGATTGACAAACCGTGCCGGACATGATATAATTATATTGTGGCATCGGCACAGCGGAGGAAGATAATATGCCACATATTGCTATTTACGCCCGAAAATCGGTATTTCGAGAGGACTCTGTATCTATAGAGTCACAGATAGAAATGTGCCGGTATGAGGCAAGGGGCGAAAAAAGCGTTATTTATCAGGACAACGGGTTCAGCGGAAAAAATACCGACAGACCGGATTTTCAGAAAATGATGAACGACATAAAAAGCGGCAAAATAAGCAAAGTCATTGTTTATAAATTAGACAGGATAAGCCGCTCGATACTGGATTTTTCGGAAATGATGGACGTGTTTCAGAAGTACGGTGTCGACTTTGTTTCGGCAACGGAAAAGTTCGATACCTCGTCCCCCATGGGCAGGGCTATGCTCAATATCTGCATAGTCTTTGCACAGCTTGAAAGGGAGACCATTCAGCAGCGTGTTGCCGATGCTTACGCTTCACGGAGCAAGATGGGGCTGTTTATGGGAGGGCATATCCCATACGGCTTTACCAAAGTCCCACTTGTGATTAACGGTATAAACTCGTCTATGTTTGAAGCGGTGGAAGAGGAAGCGGATGACATCAGGCGAATGTTCGATATTTATTCCCGCCCCACAGCCACACTGGGTGATGTTCTCAGAGAGCTTACGGAGGAAGGGCGGCAGAACAGGCGGGGAAAATACTGGAGCACTGCAAGACTTTCCGAAATAATGCGCAACCCCATTTACGTAAGGGCTGATTATAATGTTTACTCTTTTTTCAAAAAGCAGAGAACAAATATTTGCAGCCCTATGGACGATTTTAACGGACAGCACGGCTGTTACCTGTTTTCGGGCGGCAACACCAACCGCAAAACATGGGACTTGCAGGGACAGAACCTTGTCATAGCTCCTCACAGCGGTCTTATCGAGGCGGACAAGTGGCTTTTCTGCCGCAGGAAACTGATGGACAATCACCGGATAAAGACGTGCAAGCCGAAAAACAGCTGGCTTGCGGGTGTTGTCAAATGCGGCTGCTGCGGGTATGCGGTGGTGGTGAAAAAAACTCACGGCAGGAAATATTTTATCTGTTCGGGCAGGGCAAGCAAAATCTGTACCGAAAAACTGCCGACGATTTATGTGGAGAGCTTTGAAAACCAAATCAAGGAAAAGATAGGGGCGAAACTGGACGAGCTTTATATCCACCCCCGCAAACAAGGCGGAAACGATGAAAAACTCAGCCGCCTGCGGGCAGAGATACAGCTTCGCGAGGATAAAATAAAAGCTCTTGTGGATAAGCTCCCGGATGCTGACCCTGCCGCAGTCAGATACATAAACGAAACTATCGGGGAACTTGATTCGGAGAAATCGAACCTGAACAGCGAGGCAGAAGACATTATCCACTGCGGGGAAAAAGAAGACCGCTTTAAAGAACTTGTAAACGTCATCTCAAAATGGGAAGAGCTTTCCTTTGATGAAAAGCGCAGCGTGGCGGTACTGCTTATAAGCAAGATAACCGTTTATCCAGATAACATCGAGATTAACTGGCGGGTTTAGCCGCATTCTTTCCATACAGAGAGGTTTGGCGAGGCGCTTCGGATAACCCAGGATAATCTCAACGCCAAGAATTTCTATGCGTTCAACCCCGAATTTGATTGATTTTCTTTAAGTTTCCCCACGACATCATACAGCTTATTAATGCGGCGGTACTGCAAATGCAGCATCGCCGTTTTTTATATTCATAAAAAAAAAAACAATTTTTCTTCTTTGCCGTAATTAAAGCACTTCCGGCGAAAACAACGGCACAGACTGCTCCAATCCCTTTCGGCATCTCACTTATAACCGTATAAAACAGCTATCCCATATAAACAACAAAAAGTATTACAACCAAAGAAAATGTTAAAATAAAAAAGTGAAGCAGCGCCAAAAATCGGCATACAAACGGCAAGCGCATATATTTATGCCGCCCCGGTTCGGTATTCTTGCCGGCAGTACCGGCTTTGAGATAATGCCCTTTTGTATAAGCGGATTTATCCTGCTTATTGCGGTGATGACCGAAAGAACCTTTCGGGTGACAGCTGATAAAAAATACCGGACTTTGCGGTAAGGCAAGGCTCGGTATTTTTGAGGTTATGTGAAACATTTAACCTTAATACATTACTGACAATAATTGGCAATTGGCAAACAAATTAAAACATAGCAGCAAACTGAGGATTTACTACAAAATTACCTTCTCTGTCGATAATTCCGTATCTGTCTGTTTTATTAGTCGAATCGCCCATTAGAACTATAGCATATCCATCATCATAAAATTCAAAACCGCTCCCTCCCCAAGAAAAATGTCCCTTATAGCTGAATTGAGGGTTTATTACATATGCTCCGCTTTCATCCATATATCCGCCGGTATACTCATATTTATCAAAATACAGTCCTTTTTCAATAACCTTAGAAGTTTCAACATATACCAGCCCATTTGAAAAAGAGCCTACCTTATCAAACTGAGGTTCTATCACATATGCACCTGTTGAATCAATAAACCCACATTTGTCTCCCAACTTGACTTCTGCCAGTCCGTTTTCGGCAAATGAATATGCGTCATCAAACTGAGGATTTACCACATATGCACCTGTTGAATCAATATACCCATACTTATCCCCCGACTTGACCATTGCCAGTCCGTTTTCGGCAAATGTTTTTGCCTCATCAAACTGAAAGTCTATCACATATGTACCTGTTGAATCAATATACCCATACTTATCCCCCGACTTGACAACTGCCAATCCGTTTTTGGAAAATGATTTTGCATCATCAAACTGTGGCTTTATCACATATGCACCCGTTGAATCAATATACCCATATTTACCTCCCAACTCAGCATATGCAAGCCCGTTTCCGGCAAACGAACCTAAATCATCAAACTGACATTCTAACACATATGTACCTGTCGAATCAATATACCCCCACTTGTCTCCCAACTTGACAGCCGCAAGTCCGTTTTTGGAAAAAGAATACGCTGCTTTATCAAACTGAGGATTTACCACATATTTACCCGTTAAATCAATATACCCATACTTACCTCCCAACTCAACGCATGCAAGACCATTTTCGTCAAACACATTTGCACTATCAAATTGAGGATTTATCACATATTCACCATTGGTATCAATGTATCCTTTTTTTTCATTTACTGTGACTATAGCCAATTCTTTGCTATAAAAGTTGGTCGCAAAGTCGAATACAGGTTCAATCACATATTCGCCGCTTATGTCTATATATCCGTATTTCTTATTACCGGCAGCATCATAATTGCCGACACAACGAAGTCCGCACTTGAAAAGCGGGTCATAATCATCTAACTCTTCCTCCTCGTCCGAAACAACTTCCGTTTCCTCGGGAACTGTCTCCTCTTCGGTTGTTTCGGTCACTTCCGTTTCCGATGATGCCTCTGTTGTTTCTTCTGTCTCATTGGGAGATGTTTGCGTTTCTGCCTGTGTTTCTGCCGAACTTTCCTCGGCTGTACTGTCATTTGCCGAAGAACAAGCCGTTAAAGATAAAATCATTGCCGCAAATACTGCCGGGATAACCTTTTTTAAATTTTTCATTTTTTTCCTCCTGAATGTTGATCATCTTGCTTACATTATTCATATAGCATTCTTAACAAACATTCCCGCAATACTGCAAATGTTTGCTATCAATCCTATAATGCCAGCCATATCGTTAATGCCCATGGTCTTTTTGATACGTTCCTGCCGTCCCTCTTTTTTAAGCTCATCATTGAGGGCTTTGCAAATCGCACCGAACTCCTCTTCATTTTCCCTCGATAATTCAGTAATCAGCACAACAAAATCCCTCTGACTTACCTTCAGCACTTTTCCGTTAAGCTGAATGTCAACTATCCCGCTGTTATCCTCTATGTAGTCCTTGACGGCAAGGAACAGATTGGGGTCGGGGATATTTACAAGTATGTCTCCGTTTTTGACGTGAATATTTTTCTCGTCCCCTATGATTTTCCGCAGGGACTTTTTCCAATCAAAATCCGGCTGATTATACCTTAGCTCCGTCCGGACTTTTTGATTGTTTACCTTTTGGGGCGTTATCCCCAAAGCCCGCCCTATCTTGTAATCCGAGCAGACGGAATAGTCAAGAACGCCGTTTGCATCACTGTTATTGGCTATCAAAGCCCGCATGTATATGCGGAACATAAGCGTTTCGATGTCCGATTTGGATGCCGTGCCGAAATTGCGGCGGTAAAACAAACCGGCTATTTCGTCAAACGCTTTTATTTTCTCACTGTCCGTTAAGATAAGGTCTGTTTGATTTCCCATAAGTTCCCCTTTCAAAATAGCCGCCAAAATTTCACATTTTCCTGCAAATTTCCCTATCCTGTTAATTATAAACCATATTTTTCCAAAATGTGTTACCTAATCTTTTTTTTTTTTTTATCTTTTTTTATAAATATTTGTAAATTATTTGTGAATGCACAGACCGAATTTTCATATCGTAAAATTTTCGGTCTTTTTTCGTCCCCTGTGTTTTTTTCTCACCATTCCAAAAATCCCCCTTGACAAACCGGGCCGAATATGGTAAAATATAACTGTTGATATGTATTTCATAAATCAAGGAAGTACCGATCTAAGGTATTTGCCCCGCCGCAAACGGGAAAAATACCGCCTGACAAAAGATTTTACGGAATACGTAATTACAAAGGCGGTTTGGTCGGTGTTTCCTTAATTATAAAAAAGGAGTTAGAAAATCATGAACAAAAATTTAAGAAAAGCTATCATTGCAGGCAACTGGAAGATGAACAAGACCCGCCCCGAGGCTAAGGCTCTCCTTGAGGAGATAAAGCCGTTGGTGGCAAACGCAGAGGGCAAAGTTGAGGTAATAGCATGCGTGCCTTTTACCAATCTGGAGACCGCTGTGAACGTTACCGA
>JAMOZU010000182.1 GCA_023667745.1 Ruminococcus sp. | reverse complement strand
GCATATATGGTTTTTGCGGCGGCTTAAGTCCCATAATTCAATGAGGGATTTGTATAATCCCCCCTGCCGTACAAAATGTGCGGCAGGGGGGATTCGGCTTTTTACGGAAAAAACGAAAGTCATGGGCGAAAGGATTTATTCGGCAATTGCTGTCGGTATGGATTTTGCGCAGATCTCTGTTCTATACCCGGCACTCAAACTCCGTGAACCTCTCCCGCATATGTACTCTTACGGCGCAGTGTTCGCAGTCGGGCTTCCGTGCGGTGCAGGTGTCCCGCCCGAAAAGCACCAGCCTGTGGCAGAAGTCGGAGCTTTTGTCCGGCGGCAGGAGTTTGCGCAGGTCATCTTCCACCTTTTTCGGGTCTTTGGATGAGGTCAGCCCCAGCCGCCCGGAAATGCGTATGCAGTGGGTGTCCGCCACAACAGCGGGCTTGCCGTGAATGTCCCCCATAATAAGGTTGGCGGTTTTCCGCCCTATGCCCGCAAGCTTTGTCAGTTCCTCGATACTGTCGGGGATAACGCCGTTTAAGTCGTAATAAAGGGCTTTCGTCATCAGGGAAATGCTGTGAGCTTTAGTCTTGTAAAGTCCGCAGGGGCGTATTATCTCGGCAATGTCCCCCTCCTCGGCTTCGGCGAAACTTTGGAGAGTGGGGTATTTTCTGAAAAGCTCCTTTGTGACGATATTCACTCGTGCGTCTGTGCATTGGGCGGAAAGCCGCCCCGCTATCATCAGCTCATAATCGTGAGAATATTCAAGGGAACATTTTGCATTGGGGTATATCTTTTCAAGAGCGGAGATAATTTCCTCCGCCCGTTCTCTTTTTTTCGACATTTTCGGCATACAGTTTCACCGCCGTAGGTATTATTTAAGGTTTTTTTCCCGCCGCAGGCGGGAGAAAAACCGCTCGGCATAGGGAGCTGTAAATTTAAAAATTCGATAGTATCGGTTATTTTGTCCGGCATAATCTCATTCAGTCATGCCGTCTCATGCTTCTCCGCTCGGCGGCTATGCCTATGAGCTGCATTAAAACCATATGCTGCCTGTCCGCCTTGAGACGGGCGGCACGCTCCAGATCGCCGTCGCTGCGGACTTTTACGATTATGGGACGTATATCGTCCATAGCCCTTATGGTTATTTCCGCCCTGCACCGCTCGCATTTGCAGATGTTGAACCGCTCTATCACTTTGGGCAGCCACAGGGACACAAGCTCGGAGGTAACGTTTATCTGCGTTCTGCCGTCCTTCCCCTTTACGGGGGTAACAGACTGCGTTTCCTCTCCCGCTTTTATTATTTCCTCCTTAAATTCCTCGTCGAGTATGGGGTTGGAGGCGGGCATACCCGTCAGCATTTTCATAAGCTGAGGGGTCTTGTGGGTTTTTGGCGTAGACATTTAAAAATCACGACCTTGATCTTCAAGATGCAGTTTGCTGCTCAAGGTCTTTTTTCCGCCGAACGGCGGGAAAAAGACCGCCTGACATAAGGTATTAAAAAATTCAAAGTATCGGTCTCATAGGTATTAACCTTAAACGTCGGTATTTCTTTTCCTTGCGGGTTCGCTGCTCCCGCCCAGCATTTCCGGATAAAGCTCCGCCGCAAGTTTGCTGTATTCCCTTGCCGCTCTGCACCGGGGGGAATACTGGGTAATGGTCTGCTGATGGGCGGGGGCTTCGGCGGCGGCTATGCAGTTGGATATTTTCGTGTCGAATATTTTCGTCCCCAGCTGTCCTGCGATTATCTCCGCCATCTGGGCAACCTCTTCGCTTAAAAGATACTTGGGGCTGTACTTTGTAAGCAGGATACCCCGGACGTTGAGCTTTTTGTTGTAAAATTTTTTCACCGCCGCTATGGTGTCCTTTACCTGGGCTATCCCTTGGAGTGACAGTATTTCCGCCGTCATGGGGATAATCAGGTCGTCCGAGGCGGTGTAGGCGTTGATGGTGAGAATGGAAAGAGCCGGGGGAGTGTCGATTATCACAGCGTCGTACTTGTCCTTTACGGTGTCGAGAGCCTTTTTGAGAACGAACTCCCGCTCGTCTCCCCGCAGTTCCAGCTCCGTCCCCGAAAGCAGTATGTTAGATGTGATAACGTCGCACACGGGAGCTTTTTTCACCGCCTGCATTATCCCGCATTTCCCCGTCATAATATCATGGATAGTAAGCCCGCCGTCCGCCGCTCCCAATGAAAAGGAAAGATTTCCCTGAGGGTCAAGGTCGAGAGCCAGAACACGTTTCCCATGCTCCTTGAAAATGCCCGCAAGAGCGGCACAGGTAGTAGTTTTACCCACGCCGCCCTTTTGGTTGGTCACTGCAATGATTTTGCTCATTTATAAAATCATCTGCCTTCTTTTTGTTTGAGCCTCTCTCTTTCAGCCATCTGGCACTCGAAGAGATGCCGCACAAGTTTTTCCTCCTGAGAGGGGGTTATCCCCAAAAATCTGCACCCATATCCTGTTATGCTGCCGTCAAGCTCCTTCTGCACCCGCAGTATTTCGGCTTTGACGCTCATATTGTCCGGCAGGAAGATAAAATCAACCACATCCCCCGCAAAAAGCTCTATATCGCAGTGGAGGAGAACGCCGCCCAGATTGATATTAAGTATTGTTGCCTCGTACTGTTCCTCAAGCTCGATGACCTCGTCCCCCCGCTCGATGGCGGTAACGAAAGCGGACTCCTTCGTGGCGACCTTATAGGACTGCCGCCGCTCTTCAAGCACTTCTCCGTCGTCCACGTGGAAATTGAGCTGCTCGGTGGTGCTTATATCCGCATGGGTACGGCATTTTATCCTTGTCCCGTTGACATACTCGAAGATAACGTCGATATTATGTTCCTTGTCCACCACAGGCAGCCCCCGCCCTCTTATGGCGACCAGCTCATAGCCCCTTATTTTAAAGAAATCCCTTGGAAATGTAAATCTGGCGGTGGTGAGTATTCTCTCGCCCTCCTCCGTATACACGTCGATCTTCTTGATTTTTTCTTTGCTTATCATTATAGCACTCTCCGCTCGGTTGATTTGGAAAAAGCCGCCCGGCATGGGAATTTGCAAAGCTGCAAAAATGTGATCTTAAAAAACGGTACGATAGGCAATTCCCGTAACATATATATAACTATACTCTTTTATTATACTAAACTTTTTCAAAAATTGCAATGGATTTTTTAAATTTATTTTGTAAACATTCTAAGATGTCAATATCATAAAACCGAATGCAGCTCTTGCGAACGCAACGCAATCGAGTGCGCCAAAAACCTACTTGTCGCCCTTTCTCTTAGCGTTGCGCTCTTTGAACATCTCCTGATATGCCGCTACCGTGCTTGTTTCCCTGCGGGCGGGTCTGTCGGAAGACTGCTGCGACTGTGGAGTTTCCCTGCGGGGGGGCTTCAGCGGCTCTTTCGACGGGCGGGACTTGTCATTGCGGGGAGGCTCTCTGTAAGAGTCCGGTACAGGCTCGATACGCCCGGAGCGTTCGCCGGGGATCTCCCGGTATGCCTTTGCGCTGCCCGCCGCTCCTTTGTGTACTATTGGGTCTCTGGGTATTTCCTTGAAGGGAATTTTATTTTCCGGGGCAGCTGTCTCCGGTGCTGCCGTCCCCGCCGCCTCGTCAAGGGACACTTCACGGAATGCACCGCTTTCGGGAGGCTGTTCAAAGGGTATGCTGCCGGAGGGCATATGTTTGTTGGCGGGCGGGCTGTCTGTTGAAATACCGCCTGCGGGCATGCCGCCTCTTGCCGTCATATCCCTTCCCGAAACCGCTCCGGATATATTTGCCGTCCCCGGATCGGGTGAAAAGTCCGTCACGGATGACTGCCGTTCCCCGGAGACACGGTTAGACCGGGAAGACTGTGAAGACTGTAACGATTGCGAAGACCGCGGCGATTGTACCGGCTGTGAAGGCTGTACGGAACGTGAAGACTGCGGAGACAGCGTTGACCGGGGCGGACGGGGCGGACGTACCTCACCTTTGGGACTGCCCGGGTTTTCCCTGCGAACGTCTCTTCCGCCGTTTCTGTCGGCGGCTTTCGGTTCGCTGTCCCATGAAATTTCCTCAAAGGTATTGTTTATGTTATTCTCATTTCCCCATGAGATCTGCTCGAAGCCGCTTTCGCCCTGCGGGGCAGGGGGGGTGCTGCGTGTTTCCCCGATGTCGTTTGCAGCCGTCTCTTTACGGGGAATATTTTCACGGGGAATGTTTACCGAGGGCTTTGACCTGTTTTCTGCAGTGCTGCGGGGAACGTTCCTGCGCATGCCTGCGTCGTACTCCTCTTCTTTGCGGACAGGCAGCTTGGTATCTATAATGCCGCCGATACCCTCATCTTCCGCCCGCCCGCGGTAGAACGTGCGTTTCTTGGTGTACAGCGCACCTTTGTCACGCATAGCGGTATCTTCCCAAAGGGCAGATATTTTCCGAACCGCCGAAAGGCATTCTTTTATCTGGAAAGGGTCGAATGCGAAATATTCTCCCCACAGCGCAATGGCGGCGGCAGGATTTGACAGATAGACCCGCAAAGTGTTCAGCACTATTGCCTGATGAACAAAATAATCTCCCACGCTTTCGGGGATACGCCTGGGATAGAGCAGGTCTATCCAGCCGCTGCTTTGGTAAATATGATCATCCCCTGCGGACACCAGCCCGCCGCCGGACGTTCCCTTGCCGTCGGCAATAAACACGTCCCTTGGCAACGGGCGTTTCCCTGCACCCAGCTCCGCCTCCTCCGGGGTAAGCATGCCCATCTCCCACAGCTTGCGGGTAAATTCCGTAAGAGTAGGGTCGCTGCAATATATTCTGTCGCTGTCGATGACTATTTCAAAGCGGTTGAACCTTGCGCTGCCGTATTTTTTCCGCAGGCTTTTTTTCTGACCGGGACTCATGGAATAAACTCGGCGGGGCTTTTCGCTTTCGCTGTCCCTGCGGCTGATGTTATCCTGCTGCTTTTGGGCGGCGGCATTCAGAAAATCTCCGAACTCGGGGGCGGCGGACACCGTCTTTACCGTGTTCCCTCCTGCGGGGGCGTACAGACCTGCCGTATTGCGTTCCCGCCCTTCACTGCTGTTTCGGCGTTCCGGGTTTTCCGGATAATTTGCGGGCAATTTTGCTCACTCCTTTTGGGATAAATTCCGTATATCATAAGCAGTCCTTCCGGCTGCACACTCATCTTATTATATTCTACCATATTATCCCGAAAAAATCAAGACATTTTTTGGAAAAAATATTACAACTCATACTAATCCCCATTAGAATTATGGAGAAGAAGCCGCCGCAAAAAATTTGCATAT
>JAMOZU010000181.1 GCA_023667745.1 Ruminococcus sp. | reverse complement strand
GAACTGCTGCTGACAGGCGGGTGCAGACTTTCGGTGCAGTCGACGATGATAGAGCATTCGCCTGAGGTAAGAGACAAACTGGAAGAGCTTGGGATTCCCGTATTCGTGGACTTTTCAAGCTATGAGCCTCACCCTCTTGGCAGGAGCGAGTGGATAAAAGTTTACGCTGAAATGTGCGGCAAACAGGAACTTGCCGGAGAACTTTTTGATGAACAGGCAAAGCTGCTGGAGAACATCGAAAACACCGAAAACACAGGCAAGACCGCCGTGTATTTTTACATAAACGCATCCGGACAGGCTGTCACCCGCAAGTCCGGAGACTATGTTACAAAAATGATAGAGCTTGCGGGCGGCAGGAATGTTTTATCCCTCAGGGGAGAGGAAGAATCCTCCTCCGCCACGGTCACAATGGAGACAGAGCAGTTTTACAGCAGGGCAAAAGACGCCGATTTCATTATTTACAACAGTGCCGTCGGCGGCGAAATAAATACGGTGGAAGAGCTTGTTTCAAAGTGCGGTCTGCTTGCGGAATTTAAAGCCGTGAAAAACGGGAACGTCTGGTGTACGAAAGAAAATTTTTTTCAGGAAAGTATGAAACTGGGCAGTATAATTTCCGATCTTAATCTGATATTCACGGAGAAAACCGAGGAACAGCAGCCGGTGTATCTGTTCAGACCCGAAAGCGGTGAGGATAATGGGTAGCGAAAAAAAACGCTGTATTGCGGCGTTTGCCCTGCTGACGGTTTTGTTTTTCATTGTGTTTTCCGCAAATATTTTTATCGGCAGCACCCACATCTCCCCGCCGGATGTAATACGTTCGCTGCTGGGAGAAAACACGGGGAACGCCCGTGACATTCTGCGGAAAATACGCATACCCCGTGCCTTGGCGGCAATGCTGCTGGGCGGCGGACTTTCACTTTCGGGATATCTTCTGCAAACTTTTTTTCACAATCCCATTGCAGGTCCTTTTGTCCTGGGAGTATCCTCGGGAGCAAAACTTACGGCAGCGGCGGCGGTGATAATAGTCTCCGGGTATGTCCGCTCGGTATCCTCGGGATTTATGGTCGCAGCGGCGTTTGCGGGAGCTATGCTTTCACTGGGATTCGTTCTTGCAGCGTCCCATAAGATGAACAGTATGTCAATGCTTGCTGTATGCGGCATAATGATAGGATATATCTGTTCGGCGATAACCGATTTCATCGTCACCTTTGCTGACGACGCCGATATTGTGAATCTGCACGACTGGTCAAAGGGCACTTTTTCGGGTACGGATATGACCGACGTGAAAATAATTTTCCCCGTAACGGCGGCGGGATTTGTCGGGACGCTTTTTATCTCAAAGCCCATGAGCGCATATATGCTGGGAGAAAATTACGCAAGAAATTCGGGCGTGAACATACGGCTTCTCAAAGTCTCCCTTGTAATTTTATCGGGACTTTTTTCCGCCTGCGTTACTGCGTTTGCAGGACCTGTTTCCTTTGTGGGGATAGCCGTACCCCATATCGCAAAGACTGTTTTTAAAACGTCAAGACCTCTTGTGATGATACCCGCATGCTTTATCTGCGGCAGCATTTTCTGTATGCTTTGCGATATGATCGCAAGAACTGTACTGTCTCCCTCGGAATTAAGCATAAGCACCGTCACGGCGGTATTCGGCGCACCTGTCGTGATAGCGGTAATGATACGCAGAAGGCAGGGGGAACTTCAATGATAAAAACCGTTATCTCGGCGGAAGGGCTGTCGGCGGGCCACAAAAAAAATATCGTGGTAAAAGGCGTTTGCTTTGAGGTAAAACAAGGGGAGATACTCACTCTTATAGGACCTAACGGCGCAGGAAAATCCACGGTTTTAAAGACCCTTATGGGGCATCTTGAAAAACTCGGCGGCAGAGTCGTTATCAGCGGGACAAACTCGGAAAATATCTCCCCCGCCGAGCTTTCCCGAAGGCTTTCGGTACTGCTTACGGAGAGAATACGCCCGGAGCTTATGACATGCAGACAGGTGGCCGAAACGGGCAGATACCCATACACGGGGCGGTTCGGTCTGCTTTCGGACGAGGATAAAAAGGCGGTGGAAAGCGCAGTAAAGGCGGTAGAAATGGGGAACTTTGCCGACGCCGATTTCAACAGCGTCAGCGACGGTCAGCGGCAGCGTGCAATGCTTGCAAGAGCTATCTGTCAGGAACCCGAAATACTCATTCTTGACGAACCCACATCGTATCTTGATATCCGTCACAAGATAGTATTTGTTGAGATTCTCCGCCAACTTATCTCAGAAAGGAATATCGGCGTTATACTTTCCATGCACGAGCTTGAGCTTGCAAAGAAAATTTCCGATAAAGTCCTCTGCATAAAAGACGGACAGGTCATTCTCGCAGGCAGCCCCGGGGAAATTTTTACCGAAGAAAATATTTGTAAAATTTACGGTATTCCCCCGGAACTTTACAAAAAATATTTCGGATAGACGGGTAAACCCGCAGATTTTTTGCGGTTTACATAAATAAAATTTTTTTAAGAAGGGAATTTTTTATCATGAAGATCAAAAAAAGAGGAATTTTAACGGCGACATTTTTAAGTGCGCTTATGCTCGCAGGGTGTGCAGGGCAGAACAACAGCCCCACGCCGGCCGCCGAAACGGACGCACAGGAAAGCACGGCGGCAAAGCCCGTGATCCTTGCGGTAAGTTTCGGCACAAGTTACAACGACAGCCGCGAAAAAACCATCGGCGCAGTGGAAAAAGCCATCGCCGACGCTAACCCCGATTATGAGGTAAGGCGGGCGTTTACAGCCCAAACCGTCATTGACATTCTCAGGGAGCGGGACAATATCGACACCGACAACGTTGACGAGGCTTTTGAAAGGCTTGCAAACGACGGCGTGAAAACTCTCGTCGTACAGCCCACCCACGTTATGAGCGGATATGAATACGACGACCTTATTGCGGCAGTGGATCAGAACAGGGACAAGTTTGACAGTATCTCCGTAGGTGCGCCCCTGCTCACCTCCGACGATGACTATTCCCGTGTGGCGGATGCTCTCATGGAAGATACCGCCGCTTACAATAACGAGGACACCGCAATAGTTTTCATGGGTCACGGCACGGAACACAGCGCAAATTCCACATATGCAAAACTTCAGAAAACCTTTGCTTCAAAGAATGCAGCGAATTATTATGTGGGAACAGTCGAGGCAACCCCCTCTCTTGATGACATCGTTGCCGCAGTAAAGGCAGGCGGCTACAAAAAGGTTGTACTCCAGCCTCTTATGGTAGTGGCGGGCGACCATGCAAACAACGACATGGCAGGCGACGAGGAGGACTCATGGAAGACGGTTCTTACAAAAGAGGGCTTTGAAGTGGAATGCGTGCTGAGAGGCCTCGGCGAGATCGAAGCCGTGCAGAGCGTTTACGCCGATCATGTGAAAGAAGCGGCAAACAACTAAAAAAATTCCCGCACCTCAAAAAACGGGTGCGGGAAAATTTAACGGTTTAACGGAGAGAACTTTTATGAAAAAAATATTTACGGTTTTATTCTGCATTCTGCTCTTCCCGCTCCTTTTTTCGGGACTTCAAGCACATGCCGAAAATGATATGAAACCTGTTTACGGCAATATGATAAAAGACGGAACATACAGCATAGAAGTGGAGTCAAGCTCCTCGATGTTCAAAGTGGTTGACTGCCGTCTGGTCGTTTCGGAGGGAAAGATGACAGCCTATATGACAATGAGCGGTCAGGGCTACGGAATGCTCTTTGCGGGTACGGGAGAAGAGGCACTTGCCGCCGACAGCTCGGAATATATAGATTTTATCCTGAACGACGAGGGGCAGAAAGTTTTTGCCTTTGAAATAGAGGCACTGGACAAAAAAACAAACTGCGCCGCCTGGAGCATAAAAAAAGAGACATGGTACGACCGCGAGCTTATATTCAGCTCCGGAAAAATCCCGAAAAACGCCTTGAAAAATACGTCCGTTTATGTTATAATAATTCCGGCGGCTGTTGTTATTGCAGCGGCGGCGGCAATTATGCTTTCAAGAAAAAAACACGGAGGAAAATAAATGGGACTTCTTCATATTTACTGCGGAGACGGAAAAGGCAAGACCACAGCTGCGGCAGGTCTTGCAGTGCGGGCGGCGGGGGCAGGCATGAAAGTCTGCTTTGTACAGCTTATGAAAGGCGGCTATACATCGGAACTTGCGCCGCTGGGGTCGATAGAAGGCATTGAAATTATGCGCTGCGACAGAGAATACGGTTTTTTTAAAAATATGACCGACGAGGATAAAATATCTATCTCCCGCTGTCATAACGAGCTGCTGGAAAGAGCGTTTTCGGGGAATTTTGATATGATAATCCTGGACGAATTTAACAGCGCATATTCATACGGACTTCTCGATAAAATAACAGCGGAAAAACTTGTTTTCGGCGGAAGGGAAAATGCGGAAATTATTCTGACGGGAAGAGGCCCCGGCGAACCTTTTTTAAATAAAGCCGATTACATAAGTCAAATAAAATGTTTAAAGCACCCCTACGAGAAAGGAATACCCGCCAGAAAGGGGATAGAATTTTGAACTTTGAATATGTCCTGCCGGAAGAGATCGAAAAAAGAAGTTTCGAGATAATCGAAAAGGAAATTGCGGAAAACTTCGGCGGCAAAAAAATACCCGACGAAATAAGACCCATTGTAATGCGGGTGATACACACCACTGCGGATTTTGATTATCTGGAAAATCTGTATTTCTCCGAAAATGCAGTCGAAACGGCTCACAAAGCCATAAAAAGCGGCTCGGTCTTCGTGACCGACACAAATATGGCAAAAGCGGGGATAAACAAAGCCGCACTGAAAAAGTTCGGCTGCGAGGCGGTCTGCTTTATGTCCGACAGCGACGTTGCCGAAAACGCTCAACGGAATAATGTCACAAGAGCCGCAGCCTCCGCAGACAAGGCAGCGTCTATGGCTTTGTCGGTAAATAAACCGATAATATACGCCGTAGGCAACGCCCCCACCGCACTGGCAAGGATATGCGAACACGTCCGCCGGGGGGATTTTTCTCCCGCTCTTGTAATAGGCGTACCGGTAGGCTTCGTGAACGTGGCGGCGTCAAAGGAAATGCTGATTGACTTAAAAGTACCCTGCATAGCCGCCAAAGGGCGCAAAGGCGGAAGCAATGTGGCGGCGGCAATCTGCAATGCACTTATGTATACGGTTTGAATTTAAGCAAAGGAGCTGCCCAAAAAAATTTACATATATGATTTTTTGCGGCGGCTTAAGTCCCATAATTCAATGAGGGATTTGTAT
>JAMOZU010000180.1 GCA_023667745.1 Ruminococcus sp. | reverse complement strand
AGGCTTGCAATAAATGAAAATATGTCTGCAAGGGCAATTGCAGAAATGGAGGGTGTTCATCATTCGTCGGTGAATGAAAGTTTAAAAAAGATAAAGGAGATTTTGTATAAATATAACGAATGAAGAGATTGATACAATTAAATAATTGTTAAATGATACAAAGCTTGTTTTTGTGCCCCGCCAAATTTGTCTGTTCATCTCCTATGCCTATGGAAGGGGATAAAATCAAATCCGTTTCAGTAGGTAATGACGAAGGGAGGCAAAAAATTGCACGGAGATGATGTAGCGAGTGCGGGAGTGGAAGTGACGACGCAGATCGTATCGAAAGCGACGGAGATTTTTATGGAAATGCTGAAAATCACTATAGAGCGTGAGCGTGAAAAAAATCGGCTCTCGGAAAAGTCGGAGGTATTGTCGGGCAGGCAAATGTTTTCTACGAAAACGACATATCAACAGCTTAAAGAGGGCGGAGAGATCACAATGCTCCCAAGCTTTGCTAAAGAGGATTACAGACAGCTTCTCAGGCAGGCAAAGAAAATGGATATTCCCGTGGCGGCGGTGCGGGAACAGGGCAAGGATAACACCATTTCCGTTTTCATAAATGTTCAAGACAAGGAGGCGGTTAATTCTATCGTTCAGGGTATCGTTCGGGAGAAAATGAAAGCTCCCGAACAGACCCAGCGAATGATTACAATTGAAAAAGAACAGATTGAGGGTTTTCAGACGTATTGTTCAGAACACGATATACCCGTGAACTTTATGGAAACGTCAAGCGACGTTAAATGTATTTTTAATTCCGCATACGAAAAGCAAATTGAGGCTGCTGTGGAGAATTATCGGCGGGTTCAAAGCGAATTATCCAAAACGGAAATTAAGGTGCAGAATGACGAGCGGGGCAGACCGAAAATTATTGTAAATGATTTTGAAAACACTAAGAAATTGACAGTAAATTTCTGCACAAAAGCAAAGTTGGAAAGAATTTTGCGGGAACGTCTGGACTTTGATAACGTAAAGTCAATTGAAGCCGCAAACGCCCTTGTACAGCGGCTTTCGGAGGAGCAGAGAAAGTATTTTCTAAGCGGTTCACGAAGTCTTGCACAGATGGAATTCTATCAAAAGGATATTAAATTTGAAAATGAAAATGTTCTTACGGATAGATTTTCTTTTGCAAAAATAAAGCTGCCCAACGAGGATTTTTCAAGGCTGACGATTACCGACCAAAGCGGGAATTTTGCCGTGCTTTCCGAAAAAAATACCGACCGTGAACAGGTTGAGAAAAGTATTCGGGCGCATTTGAGGCTTGATGATACGGAAACCGTTAAGGCTGTCCTTGAAAAAGCGGAGCGGCTGGGATTTGCGGAAAAGCCGAGATTAACGCAGTTCAAGGAGTACCAAATCGAGCGGGAAACCCAAACGGCTTTTACGGTTCGTGGGGGAAATACGGTTGTGCGATTGGATTTGTCCGATAGGGAAACCGCCAAAAAGCAGCTTGTTGACAGCTTTGGAATGTCATCAGCAAAAGCCGAGAAAATTATCAGCAAGGCAATGAAACAGAGTGTTAAAAAAAATCTGTTGAAAAAAGCAAGAGAAAAAATTTCCGATTCTGCGAATACTCTCCGACATAAAAAAATCGAGAGGGGGAGCAGGAAATGAGCAGAGTTCCCAAAAAAGCGGACTTTATGACTGTAAGTATTTATTCGGTTTTGGCGGCGTTCGTGATATATTTTTCGGCGGCATTGGGAGCGTGCTTTGACCTTTCTTTGGACGAGCAAGGAAAATTTGATTTTGAGAATTTTGCAAACAGTCTTGAAACTGTTTTAGCGGATACAAACCTTGTTTTTTCAATGTTAAAGGAAAAAGGAAATGCGCTTGTTTTCCCCGTATATACGGCGTTTGCGCTGGGTCTATATGTGCTGATGAAAGTGACAAGTAAGAAAAAATTTCACAGGAAGGGAGAGGAGCACGGTTCCGCAAGGTGGGCTAACAAAAAGGAGATAAATTCGCTTTTGGACAAGCCTACCAAGCAGAAGAAAAGTTTTTTTAAGGCAAGGGACAGACCCGAAAAGACGGATAATTCCGATAAAATAAATTCGGAAATTTCTAAAGAAAATTCGGAAAAAAACATGGATAATCCTGCTGAAAATGTTTCGGAAAATATAAATAATAAATCCGAAACAGCTAAAATTATTCTATCAAAAAAGACGGTTTGCAAATGCTTCACTATCTGTTAAAAAACAGCAGCGGTAAAACCGCTGCTCGTCACAATATTCAATACATAACAAAAAACAATTTACCCAACAAAAATCTGTACCCAACTGTTCGTGGATTCATCATAACCTACCCCCAGTTTTTTCCAGCCTGTACGCAGAATATTGCTGCGGTGTCCGGGTGAATCCATCCACATATCCATTGCGCCCTCGCTTGTTGACGTACCCGCAGCTATGTTTTCTCCCGCATAGGTACTGCTTATGTTATAACTCTTCAAAATTGAAAAGCATTCGCTTCCGTCAGGACGTGTATGGCTGAAATTCTCTCCCAGTTCTTTTGCTCTGACCTGCGCCGCTTTACAAAGCTCGTCATCAAGTTCAAGCGCAGACGTACCGTTTTTAGCTCGCAGCTCATTTACCAATTTGAGCATTTCCTCTGCATAGTCAGCCGAAGAGCCTGGATTTACATTGTCTATATCATACTCTATCAATATGATTTTCTGATTTCCGTATCCGTCATCAACCACCTTTATTGCAAGCCCTTTTGATGTTCCGCTTGGATCGGAAGAAGTGTTTGCCGGGACACTGTCTGTTGTTTTTTGCGGTGTGTTATCGCCTGCTGATGATTTCTTCCTTACATTGACCTTACAGCTGAGCGTTTTCCCGTCTGCTTTTGCGTAAACTGTTGCTGTTCCCGCTCCTTTGGCTGTTACCTTGCCGCCGCTGTTTACCGTGCATACCGAAGCGTCGGAACAGGACCACTTCACACTGCCTGCGCCTGTGACCTTCAAAGTTTTTGAAGTACCGACAGTCAGGGTAAGTGAAGTCGAGCTGAGTTTCGGTTCGAAGACTGCCGCCGACTTCACCTCGTCCATACTGTTCACCTTGTCATAAATGACCGGCGATTTTTTGTCCCCCTTTATTCCCGCCGCTTCTGCGGGTACTTGCGCCGCACTTATGCACATTACCGCCGCCAGCATTAAGACAGCCGCTTTCGTAAATCTGTTCATCATTGTCATAAAAATTCCTCCTCTGTATCGGGTTTATTTGAATTTTCCTCAAAACCTTTTTGAGGTTATCTTCATTATAACATAAATAAAACAGATAAAATCAAATTCCGACAAAATGCGCATTTTACGGTATGAAATGCAGGGTCAGTAACCGTAAATTTCCGCATACGGGTCGCTGCACAGGTTTACCTCGCAGTCCGGAAGAGCGTTTCTTACCTTTGAAAGAAGTTCATTGCTGACGTTATCCTGCAAAATCATGATAGTGGCATTTTTATAGCCCGAAAGTGCGGATATGCCGTTAAGCTGGCTTCTGTCGATCCATAATTTTGTCAGACTGTTCTGATTTTTAAGTGCCTTTAAGTCTGTCAGGTCGTTTTTGTAAAGATACACCTCCGACAGATTAGGCAATTCCGCCAGTACAGAAATATCGCTGACATTATTTGCTCTTACGTCCAGAAATTCAAGTTTGGTAAGATTTTTCAGCGGGCTTAAATCGGTAATATTATTTACGCCCATTCTAAGTTCCGTTATATTTGTCAGTCCGGATAAAAAACTTATATCGCTTATATTGTTCACGCCTATTTTAAGTATTTTCAGTTTGGTAAGATTTTTCAACGGAGAAAAATTTCTGATATTATTTTCCGTTAGTTTCAACTCCTGTAAATCGGTAAGGTATGTCAATATGTTGATGTCTGTGATATTGTTGCCATCAAGCTCCAGTTTTGTTAAATTCGTCATATACTTTAAATCAGCTATATCCCCGGTAGTAAGTCCCATATCAGATAATGAAAGCTCGGTAAGGTCTGTTGAATATTCTTTACCCTTTATTGTTATGGAAATGGGTACTGCCTGTGCTTTCTGAACGGCGGCGGTTGTTTCAGGCTTATTCTTGGATATATAATCCGTATGAATATATCCGCCGTTTTTTAGCCTGTAATATCCCGTATCTGTAATTGCAATTACACTGACTTTATCACCTGCATTGTAGCGTGTAATAGGCATTGAACCAATAATAGCCCTATCCCTGGAATAACAACTATCGGTAACATACATTTCAGCCTTTATAACTGTTTCACTCCACTGCTCTGCCGAGGTGGTTTGTATGCTTGTTTCGGTCACTGCGGCTGTTGTGCTTGAAATAATGGTTAACGCAGTTGTTACAGTCGTTTGTGATGTGACACGTTCGCTGTTTTCATCATAATCCACCGTCTCCTTCACCGTCCCATCTAAGTTGTAGAATATCACCTGCGACAGCTTTTTGTTAATGTAAATTACCTTTTGATATAAAGTGTCATCTGAATTATACCATATCGTTGCCATGCCGTTGTCAAAATATTCATACTCATAATAACGCCAGTATAAAAGATTTTTATCCTCATCGAGGAATGCTGTCTTGTTGCTTTCATGGTCGCTTGAAATATACACGGTATAATAGGCGTACTCTGCATTTTCGGAGGCTTGTTTTGTGTAGCTGTAGCCGTCGGAATTTTTTTGGGGAATGCCGTCATATATCTTTTCTCCGGTGACGCTGTCGTAAACCTTTATCATGCTCATTCTGCCTGCGGCGGTATAATATTCCTTAACGGATACCGCTCCGTCCCAATCATACCAGATAAATACATAGCTTACTCCATCGTTCAAAAAGGTCTTGCGGCATTTTACAACTCCGTTATCATAGCGTTTTATTATACCGTCTCCATTCATTGCAGGCTCGCCGTCATCACCGTAATCAACAGTCTCTTTCACCGTCCCGTCGGGGTTGTAGAATATCACCTGCGTCAGCTTTTTGTTAATGTAAATTTGTTTTTTGTATAACGTGCCATCGGAATTATACCATATCGTTGCCCTGCCGTTGTCAAAAAATTCATACTCATAATAACGCCAGTACAGAACATTTTTATCCTCATCAAGAAATGCTGTCTTGTTACTTTCATGGTCGCTTGAAATATACATGGTATAATAGGCGTACTCCGCATTTTCGGAGGCTTTTTTTGTGTAGCTGTAGCCGTCGGAATTTGCCTGAGGAATGCCGTCGTATATCTTTTCTCCGGTGACGCTGTCGTAAACCTTTATCATGCTCATTCTGCCT
>JAMOZU010000017.1 GCA_023667745.1 Ruminococcus sp. | reverse complement strand
GGGAACACATTATCCACCGTTCTTCTCTTATGAAGCGTATCAACTATCGTACTTTCCGCCCGATACCCCGCCGAAGCCGCTATTTTCGGAATAGCATTCCTTATAGACGCATAGTCCCCCGCCTTATCCTCCGGGCATAGCAGCATTACGCTGATATTCTTATTCTTCTCAAATATCTCCAGCTCGAAATACCCCTCTTCTTCCACGTCGAAACACAAAAACATATGCGTTCCCCGCTCCCCCGTTACCCCTTTCCCCCGCTTTGTTTTCCCCACTCCCTCGTCTGCGTTGGGGTCTATCCAAAGTTCCCCGAACGCTCTCATGCCGAATGCGTCCAGCGGCACAAAATGGTGCAGCAGCGGCGTGAACAATCCCGGAGCTGTCAGCATATTCCTTACCATTTCCCCTTGGTTCATGCCCGACACCGACTGCAAAAAGCTGTTGTTGATATTTTTTGTCAAGAAATCCGCCAGCGTTTCCATTGAAGTAGCCGCCGAGCAGTCGTAATTACCGCTTGCCGCCATTTCCCCAAGGGCGGAATTAAGCCCCTGCGCCAGTTTTATCATATTGTCCGACTCGCTGTCCCCGATGTTCTCCAGAATGGTATTGAGCCGCATAACAAATGCGTCCAGGTCTCTTGTCTCTTCAAGGCTGTCGAATATCTGCCTCATAGCGTCCCTCATGGCTGTGGTATTGGGAAGTACCGCTCCCAATATCTTCTCCGCCGCGGGTGCGCCGTCCGAAAAGTTCACCGTGCTTATAATTTTCCCCATGAGGTCCGAGGGTATTCTTGCCGCCATATGTTTAGCCCCTGCCGCCAGCAGTGTTACCGCCGATGTCAGTTTCGCCTCTTTTACCGCCGTGTCGGGGTTCAGCAAAGCTTCCTGTTTTTCCTTCGGGGTCAGGTACTCGTTTTTGGAAATATAGCTGTCAAACATTTTCCTCAGCCTTGTTACAAGCTCGCTCTCCGGCTCTGTGGTATACACCGCTCCGCCCTGCCGCGATTCCCCTCTTGAATAATATCCCTTTACATTGCCCTCGCTTTTTTCGGGGGACATTTGTGTATCTGTTCTCTCTTCCCCGCCGTTCACATCTTTGAACTTCTCCCCGCCCTTCTGCACTTCAAAGCCGCTCCCGAAATTTTCTTCCTGTACATCTTGGGACACGTCGGGGGACATTTCCCGTCCGCTTGGCGTTTGAGCCGCATTTGCCGTATTATCGGCTTTATCCGCCGCCGTCATAGTCTCTTCAAGCAGACCTTTCAGCTGTTCGTTTGTCAGCTCCAGACCGTCCGCCAGTTTAAGCACCGCCTCGAAGCTTTCCCGCAGTGCCTCCGGGCTGTCTGTATAGCGGGACATGGTATGGACTATCAGCGGCAGCATTTTCTTTATATCGTCATTTATCAGCAAACTTTTTTCGGTGTACCCCAGCAGCTGCAAAAGCACGGGTTTTAATGCATTGAAATTTGCGGGAGCGTCCGACCCGGACAGCGCACGGGACGCCGCCATAAGTTCGTCCGCCACAGCCTTATTGGGGGCTGATTCAAGGCTCAAAAACTTGAAATTCGCCGACAGTGAACGAAGTATCTCGTCTTTTACCGACAGATCGGCGGCAGCCTTGGCAAAGTCCGCCACAGCCTCCTTGAACACTTCCGACCCGGAAGCGTGCATTATATCCTTTAACACCGTCCACAGCCTATCCCCGAAAATAGTGGCGTTTTTCTGCTGCGCCGCCATATCCCCCGTGAGGGTCTCCGGGGTAAGCATTACCTCCGACGCAAACTCCGTCAGCTTCCCCAACGCCTCCGTATCGCCGTTTTCCCTGATAAGGGCAAGGGTCTCCCTTGAAATAAGAGCCTTTGCCGTATCGAGAGCGGCGGCGGGATTTTTGGCTATGCCCTCGCCGCTGCGGATAAGCCCGCTCCCCTCGCCGTCTTTCAGGTCACGGTCGGCGTTTTCTCCCCCTCTGTCGTTGGTCTTTACGACCTCCATCTGATTGCCCAAGTCGAACACCTGACCGTCCTGACCCTGCTGGACAGCCTGCTGACGGTTACCCCCCTGATTATTGCTCCCGTAATCCCTTGGAGCTACCGGAGTTGTTATCTGCAAAATATCGGACATAGAATCACCACCTTTTAGAAGCTAGTCGTTAGAGGCTAGAGGCTAGAATTTGCACGCTTCCATTGCTTTGCAAAAATGCAAAAATCTATAAAGCCCTCATTTCCCAAACTGCCTTGAATTTTCGGCATTTCCTGTCGCTTTTCCTTTTTGCCACTTCTTGACATTTTCTGTCGCTTTTTACCTTTCTTGTCACCCTTCGGCATTCCCACTCACCCCCGGCATTCCCGCCTATACCATACCGAACAGAATATCGTCGACCACCGACCTATAAAAATCCCTGTCCGAATCGGAAAAATACGGATAATTTACGAACAGCGTAAACGGTGATGTTGCCCCCGTTTGCTGCACTCTTGCAAGCCACTCGCTTTTGGGAATAGCACTTTCTCCGCTCATTTCAAGGCTTAAACCGAACCTCGACCTGATGACAAACGCTTCTTTCGAGCCGTATTTATCATCCAATACCCCCGTCCTGTACAGTTCGCAGAAAAGATTGAGCTGATCGAAAAACCCCGTTTTGCCGGCATACTTTTCCTTGACCGCCGCCTCTATCTCCTCATAGCTCATATCGGTATAGCCTTTAGCCTCTCTGTATATCTTGTCGGTCATGGGGACAATGCCGTGATTTTTCAATTCCTCTCTGAACCGGTCACACACTTCTATATGGTCGGTGCAAAGCGGCATAGCGACAGACACCTGAAAATCCTCAAACGTCTCCTCATACTTCTTTTCGAGGTCAGCATAAATCTCCGCTTTTGTCATTCCCGAATAATCGGTATTCTTTATCGCCTCGGAAACGCTTCTGAGTTTAGCCCCCGTATCGGCAAGGCTTGACGTATCAACATCAACCCCGCCGGATGTTATTCCCGCTGACGACACTCCCGTCATTGTCCCACCGGACGGTATTGTCCCCGCTCCCGGCGTTGACATTTCCGGCTTTCCCGATACCCCGGACATTCCGCTCCCGCCGTTCACGCCGCACTGTCCCCCGCAGCCGCACCCTGCCGAGACCGAAGGCGTAAACGTGTCCTTATTCTGTGCCGCTTCCAGCATATCGCAGAAACTCCTTAACGACCGAGCCTGCTTTTTCCCGCTGCCCGAACCGTCCGCCTTGCCCGAATTGTAAGCCGTATTCACAGCCCCGTAACCGTTCAATCCATTGATAGTCACAACCGACATACTCCCTTCCTATATTTTGCGTGACAAAACAAAAGGCGCAAAGCCCTTGAAAACCGAATAGGCTCTACACCTTTGAACGAATGCTTCCGCTCAATCTTCTATATTGTTCTGGGTGTCTTCAATTAATTCGTTTATGATTTTTTGTGCTTCCTTAATGTCATTGTTCTCAAGTGCCTTTTTCAGCAATTTCAGCTGACGCATAAGGCTGCGAAGGTAACCTTTAAACACTGCCATATCATCATTCACCGGCTTTTCACCGCCTTTATAATAATATCCCTACTGTTGTTATAAAGGATAATCCGCAATTTGTCAAGGTGTAAAGTCTATTCGATTTTCAAGATTCTTTGTAACTTAATTTGCACGCCCTCATTACCTATAACTGCCTTGCAATTATATATAAAGCAAAGGCGTAAAGCCCTTGAAAACCGAATAGGCTTTACACCTTTGAATGAATTTGTGGGACTTGTGCGGATTAGTCTTGCAAGGTAGTATCAATTATTTCAAGTTCACTTTCTAACTCTTTTATAAGTTCATCAAGTTTACTTGCATCTGATTTACCTGCTTTGACAAGTTCTAAAAAGCGTGCCATTTCCTTGCGCTGTTGGCGCAAAATGTGTTTCAATGAAACATCTGTTGCCATCTCATTATTCACCACTTTCACCGCCTTTATTTAATATAGCCGTTACCTATATTATAGCGGATAATCCGGATTTTGTCAAGGTGTAAAGTCTATTCAATTTTCAAGATTCGGCGTGTCACCCGCATTGTTTCCGATAACGAAATGCGTTAATCGTAAATTCACAAAAAAGTTACATCGCATTTGTTGACAAACCCCATCAATATCTTTAAAATATATCAAGACAGACAACATCCCCGCCCCTCCGGTCTCCGCAAACCCCCATTTCCAACCTCTCACTTCCGAACTCTAACTTCCGAAAGCCCATTCCCCCAACTTAAATAATACCATAAACCGCAGGTAAATTTCAATGGATATATTGAAAATTTGTGATTTTTGTTAAAAATAGACAAAAAAACACGAAAAAATTTTTTATCTTTATTTTTATTATATTCCAAAATCCTCTTGAAGTTTGTAAACTTTTGAGGTATAATATATATGTATACTTTTGCGCTGTCGGGGGAATGAGGCAGGAATAGCGGATGTGCAATATCATATTGCAAAATGCGATATACGTTGAAAACAATACATCCGTACAGAAAGAGCCTGCCCGATACTTCGATAGATTGAACCTCAAGGGAACGTCCGTGCAAAGGCCCGGCAAGCGGGGCAAACAGACAAAGCGTGCCTTGCAAGGGTCTCGCCGCAGGGTACGGCATAGGGCGGTATTCCGCCGGTAAAGCCGCCGCCTGCATACGGCTGCGTCTCCCCTTGAATTTATCAAGTAATTCTCCCTATAGGAAAGGACGGTAAACAAAAATGGCGAAATTTGAAGCCGGTATGGAATCCATGGTCGATATGTACATATTCGAGACGACCTCTCTTATCGAGCAGCTCGACCAGATACTTATGAAAACCGAAAACGAAAACAGCTTTGGCGAGGAAGAGATAAACGAGATCTTCCGCATAATGCACACCATCAAAGGCTCTTCCGCTATGATGGGTCTGGAGAATATGTCTCATCTGGCTCACGCTATCGAGGACATGTTTTTCATTATCCGCGAGGACAATCCGGTCATCTCGGATATGAGAACGCTGTATGACATCGTGTTTACAGCCTCCGACCTCTTAAAAGCCGAGATCGAGATACTCCAGGACGAGGACAGCGAGCCTACGGACTTCAGCGAGCATATGAACAAGATAAAGAGCTACGCCGATTTCCTGAAAAACGGCGGAGGAGACGCTCCCGCACCGGAGGCGGCAGCCGCGGCGGTTGCTCCCGCACAGTCTGCGGCTCCGAAGGCGGCGGGCGACGAGCTTGTTACGGTAAGAGTCTGCGGCGACGAAAGCCTCACCACCGTCAAGGTGACCTTCGAGGAAGATTGCAAGATGGAGAATCTCCGTGCGCTGCTGGTCATCAATAACATAAGGAACGAGTGCGCCGTGCTGAAATTCGAGCCGGACGACATCGAGGACAACGCCGACACAGCCAAGGTAATATCCGAGCAGGGCTTCACCATTCACTTCGCCCCCGCCCAGACCACAGCAGAGGACATTATCAGCCTTATAAGCAGCACCATGAACGTCAAGACCTGCGACATAGTTTCCATGGGCGGCGAAAAGAAAATGCAGGTGCCTCTGTCAAGTCTCACCTCCGTCAAGGTGACATTTGAAGAGGAGTGCAAGATGGAAAATCTTCGTGCGCTGATGATAGTCAACAACATCAGGGAAGAGTGCGAAATGTTCGCCTACGAGCCGGAAGACATCGAGATAAACCAGTCCACGGCGGCTTACATAAAGGAAAACGGATTCATTGTCCGCTTCAAGTCCGACTTCGGCGACGAGGCAATGATAAATATAATGAAAGAAACAGCCAACGTCAAGAACGTTGAGATAATTTCCGGGGCGGCGGGGAAGGCGGCAGCTCCGGCAGCTCCGGCAGCTCCCGCACCGGCAGCCCCCCCGGAAGTTCAGAAGGCGGAAACTCCCGCTCCTGCGGCAGCTCCCGCACCGAAGCCCGCAGCTCCCAAGGCAGCGGCTCCCGCTCAGGAGAAAAAGCCCTCAAGCGACAAGGCACAGTCGGTAAAGCAGTCCCTTATCTCCGTGAACCTGAACAAGCTGGATCAGCTGATGAACTTGGTGGGCGAGATAGTCATTGCGGAAAGTATGGTAACTTCCAACCCCGATCTGAAGGGGCTTCGTCTCGACAATTTCCAGAAAGCCGCAAGGCAGCTTAAAAAGCTCAACTCCGAGCTTCAGGAATCGGTAATGTCTATCCGAATGGTGCCCATTTCCGGAGCGTTCAACAAGATGACAAGAATAGTAAGAGATATGAAGGTAAAGCTGGGCAAGGACGTGGAGCTTGTATTCGAGGGCGAGGAAACGGAAGTTGACAAGTCCATCATAGACAATCTTAACGATCCCCTTATGCACATGGTGAGAAACTCCGTTGACCACGGCATCGAGGAGAACGTTCAGGACAGGATCGACGCAGGCAAGCCCGCCAAGGGCAGAGTTACCCTTTCCGCCTACAGCAACTCCGGCGACGTTGTAATTATGGTAACAGACGACGGAGCGGGCATGAACCCGGAAAAGATACTCGACAAAGCCGAGCGCAACGGCATTCTTACCAAGCCCCGCTATGAGTACACCGAAAAAGAGGCGTTAAACCTTGTAATGCTCCCCGGCTTCTCCACCAACGAGACGGTCACCGAGTATTCGGGCAGAGGCGTTGGCATGGACGTGGTGCGGCAGAATATAGAAAAGGTCGGCGGCACTGTGTCGGTGGACTCGAAAGTCGGCGAAGGAACAAGCTTTATCATAAAAATTCCCCTCTCCCTGTCTATCGTTGACGGTATGGAAGTTTCGGTGGGCAAGTCCATATTCACTATCCCCATAGCCCAGATAAACGAGTCCTTCAAGTTAAGCCCCAATCAGCTCCTGAAAGACACCTCCGGCAACGAGATGATAATGATAAGAGGCGAATGCTATCCCCTTATCCGTCTTTACGAGGTCTACGGACTTGATGAGGCGGAGACGGATCTTTACAAGGGCATTATCATAAACGTCGAGGCTGACGGCAAGCGTGCGTGCATTTTAGCCGATGAACTTCTGGGCGAGCAGCAGGTGGTGGTAAAGCCTTTCGCTCCCCTGCTCAACTACTACAACGTCAAGCAGAACGGTATGTCGGGCTGCTCTATCCTGGGCGACGGCTCTATTACGATAATACTCGATGTTACCAATATTATCGCAGGGTAATTTCATATAAATATAAAGAGTCGGTCTCTGTAAAGAGCCGCCGGTATAATTGCTTTTTCTCCGCATGCGGCGGGGAAAAAGACCCGTATCGGCAATGCTCTTAAAACCGTAAAACTTGGAAAGGAATGGCTAAAGCTATGGAGGAAAGAGATTTTATGTCAACGGGGGGAGAAGTTCTCCTGTTCACCATTGACGACGCCGTGTACGGCGTGGAGATACAGTATGTCAACGAGATAATCGGCATCGAACCGATAACCGTTGTGCCTAAAGTCCCATATTATATAAAGGGCGTTATCAACATCAGAGGCAAGGTAGTCCCCATTGTCAGCACAAGGGCAAGATTCGGCAAGGAGGAAATTCCCTACGACGAGCGCACCTGCATTATCGTACTCCAGTTTGACGACAGCGAAAGCGGCAACCATGTGGGAATAATCGTTGACAGAGTGCGGGAGGTAATGGTGGCAACTCCGGAGGAGATAAGCGTCACCCCCGCCCACACCAGCGTGAACACCAGCCACTACATCAAAAACATCATCGAGACGGAGGACGGCGTTAAACTGCTGCTCAACTGCGAGCGGCTTGTGACCGAGTTATAAGGCGGGGAAAACACCGCAAATAAAAAAACGGCGGATTTGTGTTGGGCAAATCTGCCGAATATACAAATACAAAATATTTCCAAAGTGAGGTTGAATTTTGTATGCTCAAGATGACCGATGAGGATTTTAACCGTTTGGTAGCCTATATCAAGCAGAATTACGGTATCAATCTGGATAAAAAGAGAGTTCTTATTGAGGGAAGACTGGCGGGAGAGGTCTCCAAGAACGGTTTTTCCGGTTTCACTGAGTATATTAACTTTGCCCTGGGGGACAAAACAGGCAAGGAAACCATGCGGCTTGTAAACAAGCTGACCACCAATCACACATTTTTCATGAGAGAGCCGGAACATTTCAAGTTCCTTGAATCCACCGTGCTTCCTTATATAGAAAAATCCGTCAGAGACAAGGACGCAAGAATATGGTGCGCCGCCTCTTCAACGGGGCAGGAGCCTTACACTCTTGCCATGACCATCGACCAGTACTTCAACGGCAGAAAAAGCGGCTGGGACACCACCATTCTCGCCACCGACCTTGACACGGACGTATTGCGCACCGCCAAGGCGGGTATCTACGGAGCGGATATGCTGGACGGTCTCCCGGACTCATGGATAGACAAATATTTCCAGAAAACAGCCGATGGCAAGTATCAGGTCATCGACAGGATAAGAAACGAGGTAGTATACAAAAAGTTCAATCTGATGGATCCGATAGTTTACAAAAAGCCCTTTGACCTTATCAGCTGCCGCAATGTTATGATATATTTCGACACCGAGACAAAATCCGCCCTTGTGGAGCGTTTCTACGACGCAACAAAGCCGGGTGGGTATCTGTTCATAGGGCATGCGGAAAATATAGCCCGTACCACGCGGTACACATATTTGCAGCCTGCAATTTATCGCAGGGATATTGACGCAAAGTAATTTTTCATTTTTAAGATACATCGGTAAAGCGGGGCATATTCGCCGGCTTTGCTGTATCGTCTGTAACGGAAGGTGAACGTACCTTTATGA
Source organism: Ruminococcus sp. (assembly GCA_023667745.1). Taxonomy (GTDB): domain Bacteria; phylum Bacillota; class Clostridia; order Oscillospirales; family Ruminococcaceae; genus Huintestinicola. Next base: position 8,030 of record JAMOZU010000017.1, on the reverse strand, counting down.
TAAAGATTCTTGTAGTGGACGATTCGCCTCTATTTGCGGCTATGCTCTCATCAAGGCTTTCGGATTACGAGGGCTTTCAGGTGGTAGGCACAGCGGGCAATCCATATGAGGCAAGAGATAAAATACTGGAGCTTGACCCGGATATTATGACGCTGGATATTGAAATGCCCAGAATGGACGGGGTAAGTTTCCTTAAAAAGCTGCTGCCCCAGTATGCCATTCCGGTAATAGTAATGTCCTCAAGAGGCAGCCGCAGGGAAGACGCAAAGGCGGCGGGGGCGGTTAGTTTCCGCCTGAAACCTTCGGGCCCGGGGGAGGCTTTGAGCGAGTTTGTGGGCGGCATTGCAGAGGACATTATGAGAGTCTGCGGAGGCGGCGGCAAGCCCCGGCTGAAAGCAAAGGGAGCGATGGCTTCCGTAAAGCCGACGGTAAAGCCCGCCGTACAGCCGTCAATGCAAAATCCCTATCCGTCAGCTCCTTCAACGCCGGCTAAGTCTGTGAAAGTGCAGCCTGTTCCGTCGTCAAGAACAAGTGCGGCGGATTCGGCGGCAAGGGCGGCGGCGCAGGCAGCCAATGCCGCTAAGGCGGCGGCAAATATGACAAGCGGAAAGGGCATACCCGTTACCCCCGTTTCGGCATCGTCCTCATCTGCCGACAAGCAGCCTGTTATCACCGGCGGCAAAGGCGGCATATACAGCCGCAACGGCATAGAGATAATAGCCTTGGGGGCTTCCACAGGCGGCACGGACGCACTTGAAGTGGTGATCCTGGGGCTTAACGACCAGTGCCCGCCGGTAGTCATAACCCAGCATATGCCCCCGGTGTTCACGGGAATGTACGCCCAGCGGCTCAACCGCACATCTTCCCTGAATGTCTTTGAGGCGGAGGACGGAATGCGCCTTGAAAAGGGAATGTGCGTTATTGCGGCGGGGGGAAAGCATATGGAAGTTATGCGGGACGCAAGGGGATATTTCGTTACAAGCCGAGAAGGGGAAAAGGTCTCGGGGCATTGTCCCTCGGTAGACAAGATGTTCACAAGCCTTGTAAGTTCGGCAGGGAACAAAGTCGTTGCGGCTCTGCTTACGGGCATGGGGGCGGACGGAGCAAAGGGACTGCTGGCGCTCAGAAAGGCGGGGGCGTATACCATAGGGCAGAACAAGGAGACCTGCGTTGTCTACGGAATGCCCATGGAAGCGTATAAAATGGGGGCGGTCTGCGAGGAAGCCCCACTGACCAGCATTTCAAAGATAATCTTAAAGAAGCTGAATATGCTGTAAAGCGGCAGGTTTAAGGGAACACCGATAAACCGGTTTTTTACAGGCATATGGGCAGTTCATCAGAGGGGAAATAAGGCTTACGGTAAATTTAAAAAACGGTTTTGTTCGGCAATTCATTATACGATTGAAAAGGTTCGGGCATAAGCGTAAAAAAGCTGCGGCAACGTTCTTATCCGTTGACGGGCTTATATATAATAAAAAGCCGCTGACCCGCAAGGGACAGCAAAGGCAACAATGTCCGACCGCCCAAGGCAATCGGACTCACATTGAGGAGGCAACCAAATGGCAGCTAAACCCGGACAATACCTGACATTCGAGCTTTGCGGACATATGTACGCTGTAAGCATCGACAAAATAAAGAGCATACTCAACAGCTGGGGCATGATAGCCCCCGTGCCGGAATTTCCCGAATACGGCAAGGGGATAATCAACTTCTGGGACACTATCGTTCCCATAATTGATCCCCGCATGAGAATGAATATCCCGGGGCATGAGACCGCTCCCACCACTTGCATAATCGTAGTGGGCAGGGAGAATGAAAGCGACGGAATGATAGGGCTGATGGCGGACACCATTCAGACCATCATGGTATTCGAGGAAGGGAGCATATGCCCGCCGCCTCAGCTGGCAGTCAATTCCAGCGGCTATCTTACGGGGGTCTACAAGGCGAACAACTCCATTATCATGCTCATTGAGCCGGAGTACCTGCTGACGGAGGATATGAACAGGGCTATCGACAATTATATGGAAAGCCACGGAGAAAATTAAGACGGTGTTTTCCCCGCCTTCGGCGGGGAAAACACCGTAATTAATTATCTTCAATGATATATCCCAGTCCCGCTCTTGTGGAGATAAAGCCGGAGAGACCTATGCTTTCCAGTTTCTTCCGCAGGCGGGAGATGTTTACGGTGAGGGTGTTCTCGTCAACGAAGCTGTCGGTCTCCCAGAGGCGTTTCATGAGAAGCTCACGGCTGACAACACGTCCCTTGTGTTCGAGGCAGGTGTGAAGTATGCGCAGTTCGTTTTTGGTAAGCTCCAGCCGCACGTCCCCGAATTTAAGGCAAGCCTCCTCCGTCAGCAGCTGCGCTCCCATGGCGGTCAGGGGCTTTGGGGTATAGGAATTGTAGGAACGGCGCAGGACAGCCCGCAGTTTTGCCAGCAGGACGGTCAGGTCAAAGGGCTTGGCGATAAAGTCGTCGCCGCCCGAGTTCATGGCGGTGAGAATGTTCATATTGTCCGACGCAGATGACAAAAACACCACAGGCACGTCCGACTGCCGCCGCAGAAGGCTGCACCAGTAGAATCCGTTGTAATAGGGCAGACCTATATCCATCAGCACCAGATGAGGGGCGTATTCCAGCAAAGGCGGCAGCAGGTCTTTGAAGTCCTCCGCCGCCTTTGCCTCAAAGCCCCATTTGCGCAGGAAAATGCCTATGGATTCGGCAATTGAAGGGTCGTCCTCAACTATGTATATTCTGTAAATTTCTTCGGACATGGGGGTATACTCCTTTTACATAGTTAACAGTTAATAATTAATAGTTAATAGTCAGCCTTGGTTTTACGGCCGCTTCTCTCTTTTGTATTTATTATAATATATCCTCCCGATTTTGTCAAGACGGGAAATGACGGTTTTTGTTAAAACTTGCCAAAAATGTCTAATTATGCGTGTTTACCGCTGTCTATTCATACAATTGACAAAATATTGAAAAGATGTTATAATAAATTGCATGACTGTATGTAACAGCATACGGAGGATATATGGTGTCAAGGGTGTTCATTCAGAAGGGCGAGCCGGCGGACGATATTAACATTTCCAAAGATATGGGCGTTTATGCCGTCATCATCAAAAACGCAATCGCAGAGTCTAAACGAATGAAAGCCGAACAGCAGCAGATATTGGCACAGGCAAGGGCGCATGTCGCTTACATAGGCCGACAAACCAAAGCATTAAAAAAACTCCCCTTCAAGGGGGAGTTTTTTTCTCACTTCTTCAGCACCTTTTTCTTGACCCTTGCAAACTTCCGTAACCGTTTCTTTCCGCCGTCACCCTCGTCCTCATTAAGTTTGAAGCCGTTGGGCAAAAGCTCCTCTATGGGGTGGGTCACAATATCCCCGGAACTTTCCCGCATAATAACGGTGAAATGCTCGGCGGCAAACTCGCTCAAAAATTGCAGGCATATCCCGCAGGGATAGGTCAGTCCGCCGCCGGCGTTGGCTACTGCCGCCGCCGTGAATTTCAGCGCACCCTCGGAGACAGCTTTCACTGCCGCCGTCCGCTCGGCACAGATACTGCACCCGTATGACCCGTTCTCCACGTTGCAGCCGGTGAACACCCTGCCGTCCTCGGTAAGGATAGCCGCCCCCACCTTAAAGCCAGAATAGGGGGCGTAGGCCTTTTCCGTCATCTTCTCCGCCGTCCGCATAAGCTCCAGTTCCTCAATATGACTTAAACCGTCCGACAAATTTATCATCTCCCTTTTGGGACAATCGGTTGTTTCTCCCGCCTTGCGTCGGGAGAAATAACTTAAAACACTGTTCCCGGGTCTTCCCCCGCCTGCGGCGGGGGAAGACCTCGTGACACAAGGTTTTCCAAAGTTTGCTAATCGCAATCGGCATTGCCGGCAAAAAAAGCAAATACTTTTCTAACCTCTTACGTCTAACTTCTAACCTCTGTTATACTTCCGCTTTCTCCCTCGGTATCTCCGGGGCTATGTCCTTTACCTTGCCTTTGCAGAATGCGTCTATATAGCGGTCTATGCACTTGTCGACTATCCGCACGGCCTCGTTCCTGTCCTTTATCTCGTCAATGGAAGTCTCCTTCCCCTCCAGCTGCTTGTAAACACGGAAAAAGTGGGACATTTCATCAAAGATATGACGGGGCAGTTCGCTGATGTCCTTGTATGTATTATAAGTAGGGTCGTTGGCGGGAATGGCTATCACCTTATCGTCGGGAGCACCGTTGTCAAGCATGGAGATGACCCCTATGGGATAAGTCCGCACCAAAGCCATGGACTCGATAGGCTCGGAGCAAAGCACAAGCACGTCCAACGGGTCGCCGTCCTCCGCGTAAGTCCGTGGGATAAAGCCGTAGTTTGCGGGATAATGAGTAGACGTGTACAGCACCCTGTCAAGACGGAGAAGCCCCGTTTTCTTGTCAAGCTCATACTTCATCTTGCTGCCCTTGGGTATCTCAATGACCGAATAGAAATTATCCCTTGTTATCCTGTCCGGTTCAATATCGTGCCAGATGTTCATATAGAAACACTCCTATTAGTGGCTAGAGGTTAGAGGCTGGAGGCCGGAAATGGCTGCCCCGCCTTTTACCGCTGTCCCGAAAATTTTTTTAACGAATAAAATCGCCGTTTATTTAAGTATAGCATAGTTCTCCGAAAAAATCAAGGGGTTTTTAAGGAAATCTACGGAAATCAATTTTCATAAAATAAACCGATATTAAGATGATTTAAAATTTTTTATACCCTTATGAGATGCGGTATTTTCCCCCGCCTGCGGCGGGGGAAAATACCGCCTTTTTCAAAAATTGATTACCGTGAAGGAAATCTATTTAAGGTGCTTTCCCCTCCTTCGGCGGGGAAAACACCGACCGGAACAGAAACGTTGAAAAACGGCTTGATAAAGGCTTTTGTGAGATTTGTATATATTGAGGAAAATTTTTACCGAAAATTCTACATATTTCCCAAAATCCCTGTAATTGGGGAAATTTGGTTGATGTTCAAAAAATGTACAATAATTTGTTAAGGAAATTACAAGAAATTTTATGAGAGATGATGTATAATGATACTATGCCTTATTGTGTGCAGAACAAGGGGCATGTTGTGGGTAAACCCGAACAAACAAAAAGGAGAAGCTATATGAATAGAAAAATTCTGAAATTCATTTCCACCGTTACGGCTTTGACGGCGGCAGCCGCATTCGTCCCGGCGGCAGTTCCGGCTGTATATGCGCAAACGTCAAGCGGGATAGTGGCTATGGCGGACAGCAGTGCAAGTACGCTTACAGCCAATCAGACATATTTTTACGGCATTCTTAAAGCACAGGCGGAAGCGGTTGTGAACGGCACTTCCTCAAGCACCGTTGCAAGTGCGGATATAAGCAGGCTTACAGGCACGTCCGCCGGCTGGTCGAATGATATTAAAGTCGCCTTGGATTATCTAAGATACAACAGTCCGGAACTTGTTTACTGGGCTGAAGGGTCGGGGTGCGGTATAGGCACAACAGGTGATGTCGTCACTTCCTGCTCGGCTATAATGACTCCCTCGTCAAAATATGCAGGCAGTGCGGCGAATACGGTAAAATCCGCCGAAATAACAGCCGCAAATAATGCCCTGAATAATGCGAAGACCTTTGCAAGCAGCCAGAGCGGCAAGAGCGTTTACGAAAAAATAACAGCTTTCAATACATATATCTGCGGACTTACGGAATACAATGAAGAAGCCCGTCAGGCAATGGCGGACAATGACACAAGCAAACTGAATGCACTGGGCAACGGCCCTTGGCAGCTTATTTATGTTTTCGACGGCGACCCCGCTACAAACGTTGTCTGCGAGGGCTATGCAAAGGCATTCCAGTATCTTTGCAACTTAAGCGGGATCGAATGCCACTGCGTTTCCGGTACAATGTCCGGCGGCACGGGTGCAGGTCCTCATATGTGGAATATTGTTGCGGTTGACGGCAAGTCTTATCTTGTCGACATTACCAACTGCGACGGCGATTCGGTAGGAAATCCCGACAAGCTGCTGCTTAAAGCTCCCACGTCGGTTTCCTCTTTGCAGTACACCTATAATTTCGGCGGTTCAAACGTTGTTACCTATGCTTATGACAGCGACACCCTTGCATTATATTCATCCTCATTGCTTACTCTTGCCGCCGAGGATATGCCCGATGACGCAGGAAGCACTTCCGGTGATGACAATAACGACGATAACAATAATGATGATAATAACGGCGATACCGAAAACGGTGATGACAATAACGGCGATAACAGCGGTGATACAGAGGAAAACACCGACGCCAAGAAAGTAGCCGAGGCGAAGAAAGCCGTTGAAACAGCCGCAAACGATTTTGTGAAGACTGTCAACTACAAAACCGTTACCCAAGCGGATATTGAGACTTTGGTCGCAAACGCAGTCAGCGGCAAGGGCGTTGATTCCGCCGCAGTCTCCGGCTTTGCCTTTACTCCCGTGACCCGTAATGACAACGGCGAGCTGTCGTTTAAGGTTACAATAAAGCTCAATGACGAAAGTGATACTCTCGAACTGAATTACCTTTTGGGTGCGCCTTCCCACACAGCTCTCAAAGACCCCGCCGCAGCAACGGGCGCAGAGGCGGAGGCTATAAAAGCCGCCGTAAAGGCCGCTCTGGAGGCTCACACAACTACCAATAAGACCAACACCTTTGACATTGATTACGAAATGACAAATATCATTGAAGATACTCTCCATTCCATGGACTACAACATGTATTCCGTGACTTACCCCTCCGTTGAGCTCAAAGACGGCGGCGCAAAGGCTGTATATACCGTTCGCCTTACGGAAGGCGGCGAGCCTATCACCGTTACCCTGACCATCAACAACACTCCCGCAAGCATATCCGCCGACCTTGACAGCGGCTTGCAGGATATCCGCAGTGAGCTGGGAGACCTGAAACTTACTCCCGATGAATACGAGGAAATTGGCATTGAGGGCATTCTGGCAAACCTTAATTCTCGCTCGCAGTACACGGGCGTAACCGCTTCCATTGACCCGGACACGGTGGTTATCGACAACAACAAGGTCACCTTTGAGATAACCGTTACAAAGCTGGGCGTAAGCAAGAAACTCTCCTATACACTGTCATTGAACGTTCCCGCTCCCGTATCGCCAGTTGTTTATTACAGCGTGGGATTTGCGGGGGACTATATCGGCAGCGGTATCACGGTATCGAGCCTTTCCAATGCGGCAGGAGCGGCGGTAACGGTAAATGTCCCCGTAGGATACAGCGTTGACGTTGTTTCCGGGAATAACAGGATAGCAACAATAACCGACGGCAGCGGTACATTTACCATGCCCGCCGGGAACGTTACCCTGAGAGCTTCGAGCTATATCGGCATGCTGTCGCAAGGGTACAAGAACGCTTACATATATTCCTATGACAGCTCCATGAACCTTATCTCTACCAACTCCGTAAGAGGCGGCATGACAGCTCCCGAAGGGGAGATCACGGTAAAACTTGGCTCGGAATATGCGGGCAAGACCGTCACCCTTTACAGCGGCAGGAAATCCACTTCCTCCAAGGTCGACGAGGCAGTCCTTAACTCCAAAGGACAGGCGGCGTTCACCGTAAAGAGCGGAAAGAATTACACGCTTGTGGTTGAGTAAGCGAAATGATAATGTGATATAAGAACCCCCCTGCCGTTTGAGGAACGGCGGGGGGTTTTTGTTGATTGTAATGCTTTAATTTGTTGGTGTATGTAAGCGACATGCTTCCTTGTTACTTGCAACGTCATGACAGGCGGCGGCATGCTGTGTGCGACATTCGTCGCACACGCTATGCCGCACCGCCGCCCGACCGTTACTTGCTTAGTTATTGTAAGTTTTCCTGTGTTGCTTTAGTCTTTCAAAACCCTTTTTTCGGCGGTCGGGCGGCGGTTGCGTTACTTGCTTGTACATTGCTTTTGTTTATCTTGCTATGTAAGCAACAGACGGCTCACGCCGTTGGGGCTCTGCCCCAAACCCCGCTGGAGCTCCGCCCCAGACC
>JAMOZU010000179.1 GCA_023667745.1 Ruminococcus sp. | reverse complement strand
TTACTTAAAAAAATTAATATTAGTATCTGTATAATTTACAAATAAAATACAATCCGTAAAATAATAACCGTTCCAACAAGAAATAAAAATTTATATTTTGTATATTTTCACAAAATATTACAAACAGTATTATATTTTTACTGCCAATCAATCATAAAAAAGTTTTCGAGGACATTCCGCATTGCTGTCGCCTGTGTAAACGGGAAAATTCCCCGTTTTTTCCGCAGTCAGTCCGTTGAGCATACCCGTGTGCAGGGAAATATGACGAAACTGCCTTAAAATAAGCTCCATTCTGGTATAGGGGCAGTTTGCGGGCTTTTGAGCAAGCATTTCATCGGTAAGGGTATCGATATAATGTAAAGTTTTTTCCTTTACAGTGTAAAGATAATCCAAAAGACGGCGGTCGCTTAATTCAACGGAGCAGGGATTGTCGGGATTATCCATTCCCTCTTCATGGAAATCGGGTTCGGCGTATGAAAATGGGTTAAAAAACCATTTGTCCGCCGAGTGAATGGTGTGATAAACGTAACGCCAGGCGGGAGTGCCGCACACAAGAGCGTTTCTGTCGTATGTTTTTATCGCCGTTTCCGGATTGACAAAATTAGGGACGACCTGACCTTTTATTATTTCGCAAAGTTTTTTCATAGCGACAGTTCCTTTCAAAGAGGCAATAATACAAATCCTTCATTGAATTATGGGATTATATAAGGCATAAGGCAGGAAATCAAGATTTATTATCGGGCGTTGATTTTGTGTTTTTCCGTTCAAATCGGAATTTTCTTAGTTATTGACTTATGCCCGATAACTATTAACTATTAATTATTAACTATTAATTAAACTTCAGCTGTTCCCCGTCCCCCTGTTGGTCGTCAAAGGAAATCTGCGAGTAGCCGGAAAGCTGACCCATAATGTCCGCAGCCCCGTCCAAACCGGAGTTGTCCTTGTAAATATAGTCCGAGTCCCCTTGAGGGGTCTTTTCCACGGCAAAGCGGGAAGAGTTTTTGGCATGCACTCCCAGAGCCGTACTGCTGCCGAACATCTTCATAATTTCCTTGCAGTCCTTGTCCGACAGGAACATCATCACCAGCCGCCCCCCCAGTGCGTTCACCGAAACAAAGTTAAAGCAGGTTATTTCCGAAAAAGGCAGGGAAATTCTCGAAACATGCTGTACCGCCGACAGCTTCATTATTCTAAACGTCCGTGAAAATATCCCCGAACTGGAAATTATCTCCTTGTCGCTGACCGTATATCTGAACGACTTATACCACATGGGCAGCAGTATCACTATAAACACCACATACAGTGCAGCAAGAATTATCATCAACGCTGCCACCACCTTTGCGGGCAGCGGAGTTGCCTTGGGTATTCCGGACAGCTCGTTTATATATTCCCCGAATCTGTCCGTAAGATACAGCCGCAGTATGTTCAGGGCTATCAGCACCGCTATAGTCAGCAGGAAAGCCGCCGCCGACAGGAAGACCCGTCCCTTGGGGGCTGAATAATATGTTTTCTGTTTTATGGCAGGACCCTCCTTTCAAGAGTTCGGGATACTGATTTAAGGTGTTTTCCCCGCCATCGGCGGGGAAAACACCGCCCAACATGCACAGGAGAAAAAAGCATTATTATCTACTGTAAATTATACCATATCTCCGGAAATTTTTCAAGAGGAATTTTGACGAAAATATACATTTAACAAAAATTTTAAGAATAACGATGGCATAAATTTATTTCAAAAATGTAAATAATTCCAAAATTTTCTTGCTTCTTGCCTCTCCCCCTCTTGCCTCTTGTAACCAAATCGTGGCAATTTTTATGTAGAAAATGTTAAATTTGTGGAAAATGTGCAAGTGAGGCTTGAATTTTTCCAAAAAATTTGTTATAATAATAGTTGTAGTACGGTTTGAATTGTGCTATAATAATATCATGCAAAAAATCCCATAATTAGAAATTGGAGGAAAACAAAAATGAAGAAGAAGATTTTTGCAGCTCTTGCTGTTTCTGCAATGGCTATTTCCATGATGAGCATTTCTGCTTTTGCAGCAGGCGAGGAAGGCGACACCGACGTTATCATCGACGATCCCGAGGAGATCGTTGTAGATACCGAGGAGGTCGTTACCGAGCCCGAGGTTATCGAGACTACCGTTGAGGTAACAGTTACGGAAGCTCCCGAGCCTGTAGCTCCCGTTAAGTCTCCCCAGACAGGCAATGCTCCCGTAGCAATGGCTGTTATCCCCGTAGCAGTTGCAGCAGCAGCTGTAGTTGCCAAGAAGCACAGCAAGTAATTTTCCGCTTGTGATAAGCTCATGCAAGCCGTTTTCCAAGTCATCTTGACGCGGAAAGCGGCTTTAATTTTTAGTTAATAGTTAATAATTAATAGTTAATAGTTATTTAGTTGCGAAAATATGTATGATTTTTCGGGCTGTATTTTATTCAACGCAATGGGGAAAAATATTATCGCCGGTTTTCGGCAGGGTTTAAGGAATTGCCGATTTAAGGTGCTTTTTCCGCCGCCGGCGGGTAAATTTCACCCTCGGCATAAAGAGGTCTGTATAATATGCAGATAAAAAATTTTATCCGCCGGGACATGATCTGCCAAAATTTATGAAAATAGTAAAAAATAACCAAAATATCTATAATAAATTGTTGCATAATTAATATAGATTTTTTGTGTGAAAAAGTGTATAATTGTATTATGGTTAAATATGAGCCTGTGCCTTTGAGGTTCGGGCGAACAAAATGGAGGAGAAACAATATGAAATTAAAGAAATTTGCAGCTGCCGCCGTTGCGTCTGCCGCAGCGATCTCCGCTATGGGCATTTCCGCATCAGCCGCAGAGTACGAGGCTTTCCTTATGTTCACAGACTATGACTGGCTCTGGGGCAACTGGGACGCAGGCAACGCCGGAGACGTTACCGTAAACGGCTACGGCACTTATACGGTATCCCTTGACAGCACTCAGGCGGAGAACGCCATGAGCGCCACCAACGGAGCGCAGGTTTTCTGTGTTGACATTGTGGGCGGCGGAGCTGAATTTTCCGTTGACAACACCATTGTTACCGTTGACAGCATCAAGGCTGACGGCAATGAGGTAAAGGTGGACAACAGCAAGATAAACTACGGCGACATCGAGGAGAATGGCAACTTCCGTATAGAGATTAGAAACGCCTACGGTCTTACCGGCGATATGAACGATCCTCATTATGAGCCTATCGATTCCGAGAGCTTCTCCGCAGCGGATAAAATAGAGGTAACATTTACCTTGGCAAGCGCAGACGGTAGCTCCGCCGAGGCAGCCGCTCCCGAGGAGACAGAGGTCGCTGTTGAAGCACCGGCAGAAACTCCCGCAGAGACCCCTGCCGCAGACTCCAACACCACATCTTCCGGCACAGGCAACGTATCTGCCGCCGCTTTGGCAGGCGTTATGGCAATAGCCGCCGCCGCTGCATTTGCGGTTAAGAAGAGCAAGTAATAACCTTGCAAGCAAGGTTTGTAGGCGGGGGAAAAATTATATCAGCAATACTTTAAATCAAAGGCAAGGCGATTTTTCGTCTTGCCTTTTTTTGTAGTGGAGCGTTTGCCTCGCACATCTCTAGCCTCTAGCGTGAACGGAGTTCACGTTCTAACATCTAGCCTCTACTTATGATACTTTCCGTTATTTGCAATGCTCATAGCCCGGTAAAGCTGCTCCGCCGCCATTACCCTTGCCAGCTGATGGGGGAAGGTCATAGCGGACATGGACAGCCGCAGGTCGGCAGCTTTTTTCACCGTTTCCGACAGCCCGAAAGAGCTGCCGATAATTACCGATACGCCGCTTTTCCCCTGCTCCGAAAAATATTGCAGCTTTTGGGAAAATTCCTCCGAGGAAAGCTGTTTCCCCTCTATGCACAGGGCTATAACGGCATTTCCTTTGGGAACAGCCGACAATATCCCCTTTGCTTCCGTTTCCAGAGCGGCGTTTATCTGTGCTTTTGACGGATTGTCGGGGAGACGGGCTTCGGGTATCTCCGTAACTCCCGCCTTGCCGTATGCCCCAAGACGTTTTATATATTCCCCGCAGGCTTGACGGAGGTAGTCTTCTTTTATCTTCCCCACGGCTATGACCGTGACGTTTAAACTTAACCCGCTCATTGGGAAACCCCCGACTGCATATAATATTCCTCATCCTCCTCGCTGTAAACCGGTTCGGGGTCGGGGACCTCCGGCAGAGAAAGTCCGTCAACACGATGTTCCGCCAGAAAGTTCGTCCAGAAAAGGACAGCCTTGTTATAATTTTCCCTCATCTTCTCCTCATTCAGTCCCATGGTTTTAACGGGGGTGCGGAAGGAGACATACAGCTCGCTGTCGTCCATATCCGGGCGGTCTATCATTTCTTTAAAATCCGTCCCCGCCAAGCGGTAGCCTATTTCCTCCGCATAAGGGTCGCCGGGGAAAAGGGACGTACAGTCCGCAAAAACCCCCTCCAAAGCCCCAAGGGACATAAACGCTTCCTTAGTGCCGATAATGATAATGCTGTTCCCCGACTGAAACTCCCCCAGCAGTTTTGTGCGGTCGCTCTGGGCAAGATACATGGAAGCGGAGGTGTCGTCGGCATAGCCTGCGGGGACATAGTAGAGCTTGAAAACGCTTTTGCCGTCCTTGTTGTAGTCCTGACCGTAAACGCTCATAGCCTTCCCCGCCGTTTCGGCATAATAGGACATATCATAATCGGGGGCAATATAAAGAGCCTGAATATCCGGGCGGACGGTGGTAACATAGTCGTGTATCAGGAAAATCGCCAACGCCGCAAAAAGCGCACCCAGAATAACATACGCCTTGTTATGGTAAAAAAAGTTGGAGACCTTTTCCCAGACGGTGTATTCTTTTTGAACTTTTTCCTCTTTGGGGATATCCTCGTTGGTTATCATGCCCGCTTTGAGCTTCATCAGCTCCAGTTTTTCCTTTTTCAGCTGCTCCTCGTAAGCCCGCCGCTTTTCCTCGTCTTTTTTGGCACGTTCAAGGGAAATTGCCGCTTCTTCGGCAAGCTCTGCCTTTCTGTCCGCAGCGTCCAGCTCACGCATTTTATCTATTACCGTTTTCTTTTTATCGCTCACAATATGCAGTCCTTTCCTCTATTGCTCTTTGGCGTTCTCCATATTAAATGATACACCATTTTGTGATAGTTGTCAAGAAATGTGAGTGATAGTTTGGTGAAAATATTTAAGGCAACACCGCACAAAATCCTTGACAAAAGAATAGAAAAGAGTTAAAATAAAAATAAGGGGCTGATGAAGAAATGACTTCTGCTCCAAAAGTATAATAATTTGTGAAGTTCAACGAAAGTT
>JAMOZU010000178.1 GCA_023667745.1 Ruminococcus sp. | reverse complement strand
GGGGCGGAGCTCCAGCAGGGTTTGGGACAGCGTCCCAACGGCGTAAGCCGCTGTATCTGACAGTAAGTTGCAAGCGAACGCATTGCAGTAGCAAGTAACTTCAACCGCCGCCCGACCGCCAAAAAAGGGTTTTGAAAGGCTAAAGCAACACAAGAAGATTAACCGTTACCGAGCAAGTAACGGTCGGGCGGCGGTGCGGCATAGCGTGTGCGACGAATGTCGCACACAGCATGCCGCCGCCCGTCAGGGCGCATGTCACTAACATAGACCGATAAATTAAAGCACTACACCAATAACCCGTTCCCCGCCTCTCGGCGGGGAATTTTATTGACCCTGCTTTATCTCATTTGCATATTCCCCTTTTCCCCCGAAAAACTCATCCGCATTGGACAGAGTTACTGACGCTATCCCGCTTAACGCTTCCTCGGTGAGAAAAGCCTGATGAGAGGTGATTATAACATTCGGCATACATACAAGCAGGGAAAGAGTCTCGTCACGGGCAATGTCATCGGAGCGATCCTCATAAAAAATGTCCGTCTCCTCCTCGTAAACGTCCAGACCTGCCGCCGCAATCCGCTTTTCCCGCAGCGCACGCAGAAGAGCCTCGCTGTCGATAAGCTGTCCCCGGGAGGTGTTGATGATAAAGACCCGCTTTTTCATTTTCTTAATGCTCTCGTCGTTTATGATATGCCTGTTGTCACGGGTCAGGGGGCAGTGGAGGGAGATAATGTCGCTTTGGGCGAAAAGGTCGTCCGCCGAAAGATAGGTAAAGCCCTTTTCCTTGGCAAGGGTCTCATTGGGGTAAGGGTCGAAGGCAACGACTTTCATGCCGAATCCCAGGCAGATGTCGATAAACGCCTGCCCTATCTTTCCCGTACCTATCACCCCCGCTGTTTTTCCGTGAAGATCGAAGCCGGTAAGTCCGTTTATGCTGAAATTGAAATCCCTCGTCCTGATATACGACTTATGCACTTTGCGGTTCAAGAGCAGTATCAACGCCATGGTATGCTCCGCCACGGCATAGGGGGAATAGGCGGGGACACGCAGGACAGTCAGCTTACCTGCGGCATATTTCAGGTCGATGTTGTTGTACCCCGCACAGCGCATAAGCAGAACCTGTGTGCCGCCTTTTACGAGAATGTCGATAACGCAGCTGTCAACGGTGTCGTTTACAAAGGCGCACACCGCACGGCAGCCGGCGGCAAGGGGTGCAGTGCCGCAGTTTAATTTATCCTCGAAATAGTGAATGTCGTAATTTTTGTTCGCTCTGTCAAAACTCTCTCTGTCATAGGGCTTGGTATCGAAAAAAGCTATCTTTTCCATTGGGACGTTCCTTTCCTTTAAGAAGCAAGAGGCAAGAAGCAAGAAGCAAGAAGCAAGAAATGCAGCTTTTGCCATTGGTGCTGATTTTATGTTTTGCTATAATCCCTGTTAGAATTATAGGATTTGTATCAGTCTTCCTTCGGTTATATTATTCCCGGTTTCGGGAAATTATATGCAGGAGAAACGATTCTGACAAAGGATGCAAATTCCGGAAAACAATATGCAATATGCAGCTGTCATATATAAATATACATATCTCATATAAAATTTGGCATTTTTAATATTTTTTATTTTGTGCTATAATTGAATTATATAGAAATATTTCGGGAAACTTTCGGGACAGCAGGACCCGGCATATTTCTTCGGACAAATTTATAAAAGGGAAGTGTACAAATGTACAAGATTTTAAAGAAAAAAGCTTTGAATCCCACTGTTACGCTTATGGACATCGAAGCTCCGGCTGTTGCCAAAAAAGCGCAGCCCGGTCAATTCATCATTCTGCGGACGGACGAAATGGGCGAGCGCATTCCCCTGACAATTGCCGATTACGACAGGGAAAAGGGCGTTGTCACCATAATTTTCCAGATAGTGGGAGCTACCACCGAAAAGCTCAACCATATGAACGAGGGTGACTGCCTGCAGGATTTTGCGGGACCTTTGGGCAAGCCCACTCACACGGAGGGGTTAAAGAAGGTTGCAGTGGTAGGCGGCGGCGTGGGCTGCGCCATTGCGTACCCTGTAGCAAAGAAACTTCATGAGACAGGCTGCGAGGTACACTCCATAGTAGGTTTCAGAAGCCGCGACTTGGTTATCTTGGAGGACGAGTTCAGGGCATGTTCCGACAAGCTCTGCATGATGACCGATGACGGCTCATACGGCACAAAAGGGCTTGTTACCAACGCATTGAAGGAACTTATCGACAGCGGCGAAAAATACGATGAGGTTATAGCCATAGGCCCTGTTATCATGATGAAATTTGTGGCGGGGGTAACAAAGGAATACGGCATTAAAACGGTGGTCTCCATGAACCCCATTATGATAGATGGCACGGGAATGTGCGGCGGCTGCCGGCTTACCGTGGGCGGCGAGACGAAATTTGCCTGCGTGGACGGTCCGGAGTTTGACGGGCATCTGGTGGATTTTGACGAGGCAATGGTGCGTTCGTCCATGTACAAGCCCTTTGAAAGGTCGAAGCACGAAGGGGTCTGCAATCTTTACAAGGAGGTAAAGTGATATGCCTAATATGTCGCTTGTTAAAAATCCCATGCCCAGTCAGGAAGCAGGGGAGAGAGCTAAGAATTTCAAGGAAGTTGCCCTGGGGTACACCGCCGAAATGGCTGTGGACGAGGCTCAAAGATGCCTTGGCTGCAAGAATATGCCCTGCGTGGCGGGGTGTCCGGTAAATATAGATATTCCGGGATTTATAAAGAAGATAGCCGAGGGAGAGTTTGAAGAGGCTTACGGAGTTATAGCAAAATCCAGCTCATTGCCTGCGGTGTGCGGGCGTGTATGCCCCCAGGAGACCCAGTGCGAGGGCGTGTGCATAAGGGGCAAAAAGGGCGAGCCTGTGGGTATCGGGCGTTTGGAGCGTTTTGCCGCAGACTGGCACAACCAAAATTTCACGGGGAAGGCGGAAGTCCCCGCTTCCAATGGGAAAAGGGTGGCTGTTATCGGAGCGGGACCTGCGGGGCTTACCTGTGCGGGTGACCTTGCCAAAAAGGGCTATGATGTAACGATCTTCGAGGCATTGCATTTGGCGGGGGGCGTACTTGTTTACGGTATTCCCGAATTCAGGCTGCCCAAGAGCATTGTTCAGAAAGAAATAGACGGTTTGAAAGACATCGGAGTTAAAGTGGAGACAAATATGATAGTGGGAAAGACCGTCACCATTGACGAGCTTTTTGAAGAGGGCTATAAAGCCGTATTTATCGGATCGGGAGCGGGACTGCCCAGATTTATGAATATCCCCGGAGAAAACCTCAAGGGCGTATATTCGGCCAACGAGTTCTTAACGAGAGTAAACCTGATGAAAGCCTACAAAGAGGACAGCGACACTCCGGTTAAGCAGAACAAGAAAGTAGCCGTGGTAGGCGGCGGAAACGTTGCCATGGACGCTGCAAGGTGCGCTCTTCGCTTGGGAGCGGAGGAAGTTTACATAGTATACCGCCGCAGCGAAAGCGAGCTTCCTGCAAGGGCTGAAGAAGTGGAGCACGCCAAGGAAGAGGGCATTATCTTTAAAATGCTCACCAATCCCACGGAGATACTGGGGGACGAGGACAAGTTCGTCAGCGGTATCAAGTGCGTTTCCATGGAGCTGGGCGAACCGGATGAATCCGGGCGGCGCAGACCTATCGTAAAAGAGGGGAGCGAACATGTTATCGACGTTGACTGCGTAGTCATGGCGATAGGCACATCTCCAAATCCCCTTATCAGAAATACCACCGAGGGGCTTGACACCAACAAGCACGGCTGTATAGTTGTAAAGGATGACAGCGGACTTACCTCCCGTGAGGGCGTGTATGCCGGCGGTGACGCAGTTACCGGAGCGGCGACGGTCATTCTTGCCATGGGTGCGGGAAAATCGGCGGCGCAGGCGATAGACGAATACCTTACCGGAGACCGGAGCAGTTAAGCTAACACGAACAGGAAAAGCCTTACCGGAACAATAATACTGCGTTCGAGGAGGTACGGGGGGCGGCTATACGCCCCCCATACCCCTCAAAAAAATCCCCAATTTTTCAAAAAAATTTTTCCAAACCCCTTGACAAGCATTAAAAATTGTGATATAATAGTTATTGCAATTGAAAAAGTGCGTTGTTAGCTCAGCCGGATAGAGTGACTGGCTACGAACCAGTAGGTCGGGGGTTCGAGTCCCTCACAGCGCACCAAAGCAGTCCATACCCGGGCTCTCCTCGGAAGGTTCGGGTATGGATATTTTGTTTATCCCCGTCTTCGGGGTGGCTGATACAAATCCCTAATTATGGGTATCTGTATAAAAAATCATATGCGAAAATTTCTGCAGCTGCTTCTTATCCATAATTCTAATAGGGATTAGTATTAGTATGAGGAAAACCGTCGGCGGCAGCTCTGCGGCGTGTTTCCGCCTTTTTCATAGCTATCATCGGCAGTGCGGCAAGCAAAATCACCGCAAATACCGGACTGTTGAAAATGCGCACAGTAAAGTGTCCCATCACTGTCTCAACAATTGCCGCCGCCGCTGCGGCTGCGGCGGCAATTGCCCCGGAGTACCGCAGCTTGGGGAATATCATTCTCAACGCCTGCCCCCCGCAGGCTGTCAGCATGGACAAAAGTGCGGCGGCGGCGATTATCCACAGGGCATAGAAAAGCCCGTGAAAGGAAAAGAAAAAATGCCTGCCGCAATAAATTGCAGCGTCCAAAGCGGGATATTCGCTCATCAAAGTAAAGTCTCCCAAAAGCGACCATACCATTGAGAACAACAGAACGCTCACCGCCAGCAATGCGGCAAGTCCCCCGTAAAGTCCTCGGCGCAGACCTTTTCCGGCATTTTTGCACAGCATGGAAGAGGTTATTGCCGCCGCCGCAAAAATCGGGAATATCCCCGTCATTTCGCTGTTGCTGAACACATCTCCGAAAGAAATTACGCCGGGGACAGCCTTGATGTCAAAAGAAAAGTCCCCCGCCCCACCTGCCGCAAGCATAACAAGGCACAATATAAAAAGGGCGAATATCAGCGTAGTCATACGGCTGACAGCCTGCGTACCCGTATGGGCGGCGTATATGCACACCAGTCCCACAAGCGTTATGCAAACATAAATGTTCCCCTCCGGAAATATCCGCTCATTGGCAAATTCCCCGAATCTTCCCATAACATGCGCTCCTCCGGACAGAAAGTAGACCGCCAGCAATATGCCGCATATAATGCGCAGTACAACGCTTTTCTCCCCTATCCTCTCGCCTAGGTCACTGCCGGGATTTTTTGCGGAAAATACACACAGGGGAATGGCGGCAATTGCCGTG
>JAMOZU010000177.1 GCA_023667745.1 Ruminococcus sp. | reverse complement strand
GGTCGTCAGGAAGATAGAACCCAGCTGTGCGCCCGTTGTAGCCGCCGCACCGTTGAAGCCGTACCAGCCGAACCACAGGATAAAGCAGCCCAGCGCACCTATTGTCAACGAGTGACCGGGGATAGCCTTTACCTTTGTTACCTTGCCGTCTTTATCCTTAACAAATTTCCCGATACGGGGACCTAACAGCTTTGCGCCTATGAGAGCGGAGATACCGCCTACCATATGAATGGCACAGGAACCCGCAAAATCGTGGAATCCCTTTTGAGCAAGCCAGCCGCCGCCCCATATCCAGTGCGCCTCAATGGGGTAGATGAGGGCGGAGATGACCGCCGAGTAAACGCAGTAGGAAAGGAATTTCGTCCGCTCTGCCATTGCGCCCGAAACAATTGTCGCCGTGGTGGCGCAGAACACAAGGTTGAAGACGAAAGTGGAAAAGTTGAAATTCTCGTAAGCCGTGAAAATATCAAATCCCGGCTTGCCGATAAGCCCCGCAACGTCCTCTCCCATTAAAAGTCCGAAGCCGATAAGTATGAAAACGACTGTGCCTATGCAGAAGTCCATCAGATTTTTCATTATGATGTTTCCTGCGTTTTTTGCTCTGGTGAAGCCCGTCTCCACCATAGCGAAGCCTGCCTGCATAAAGAATACAAGGGCAGCTCCGATGAGAAACCATATGCCGAACGCCTCCGTTGTCACTGCGTCCCCAATGGTAGTCATGAGTTCCTCGCTCATTAAAATCACCTTCCAAAAAATTGCTTTGAACGTATATACGCCGATAAATGCAAGCTTTATTATTTGCTCTTGCATTTATCGGCGTCATTGCCGTTCCTGTTATGTTTTAAGTATACACCTCTTTTTCGGATTTGTCAAGGGGGTTTATGCAATTTTATGAAAGTTTATAATATCTAACTTGCAAATTTATCGGATTTTATTGTATTTATACAAAATAAAGATAAATTATTGCAGGATATAATATTATATTTTGCAAGATAAGAAAAGAGCAAAAAATCGTTCACAATACCGGGAAAAGTCTGCGGCAGAGAAGTCTTACAACACATTTTGCAAGGATAGTCCATATAAATTTCAATATCCTGACAAAACAAAGCCGCTGCGTTCTTTTGCAAACACAGCGGCATCTATTCTTCGACCCGCATAATAACACATCAAGTCTGTCTCTCAAACTAAAACGTCAGAAAAACACCACCGAAACCGTCAGCAGGACAGCCATGGCAAATACCGCTGTAAACTCGATAACGGTGAAAACTCTGTGCACTACGCTTTTTTGTGTGTTTTTTTCCATGACCTGCTCCTCCTTTGACTGTTTCGGGAATCGGCTGTATAAACATACAGCATACGTTCTCAAAAATGCCTTTCTTGTTAAATACATTCGGAATTGCTTATAAATTCGCAGGGAAAATTTAGAGACTTTCAATAAATATTAACATTTTCAATATGTAAAATTGTGAAAATCCACTAAATTTTCTGTTTATAAACATTATATTCCTTTTATAAAGAAATGTCAAGAGTATTAAGCAAATTGTTAAAATTTCTATGTTTTTAACAAGATAAAGGAGAATTTTTGGCTATTATATACAAATTATTTCATGTCATACATGGAAGACTTTTCACGGTCACGGTATTCGTGCTTTTCATAGTAGCCTATAAGCCCGCCGCTGTCATTGCGCAAGGCTATCATGTAAACGTCCTTGTTTTCCTTTGGGTTATGGTAGGTGTAAACACGGTTATTATCGGGACTTTGGGCAAACCATTCGGTCACCTGTTTTATCCGTTTTCCGCTTTCCTCGTTGTGGCAGTCGAGTATCGAGCTTCCCACAAGTTTGCTGCCCCCTCTTTTTGCGTAACGCTGTATGGCGGCGGGATTCATATAAATTATCTCGTGGGACATATTGCATATCACAACCGCCGAGCTGTCCGAATCCACAATGCTTTTGAAATATTCGCTTAAAGAAACTTGCATTTACCTTTCACTCCTTATATAAAGACACGTTGTGAATATCTGTTTGCGGAAAAGCCTGTTTCATAATTTGAAATATTTGTTTTCCCCCGCCTTGCGGCGGGGGAAATGTTTTTTTATAAAAGCCGATTTTCACATTCAGCCTCCAGCGTGAACGAAGTTCACGTTCTAATCTCTAGCCTCTAGTGTGAACGAAGTTCACATTCTAACCTCTAGCCCCTAGACAATCAGGCTCTTGCCGGTCATTTCTTCAGGCTGGGGCAGCCCCATTATTTCAAGCATAGTCGGGCAAAGATCCGCAAGCACTCCGCCTTCCCGCAGTTTGCAGTCATATCCCGCAACGATAACGGGAACGGGGTTGGTGGTGTGAGCGGTAAAGGGAGTGCCGTCAGGTTCAAGTAGCTTGTCGGCGTTGCCGTGGTCGGCGGTGATAATGCACGCCCCGCCCTTGGCAAGAACAGCGTCCACCATTTTGCCCACGCACTCGTCCACAGCCTCGACAGCCGCCTTTGCCGCATCGAAAATGCCCGTGTGTCCCACCATATCGCAGTTGGCATAGTTGAGGATTATGGTGTCGTATTTGTCGGACTCTATGGCTTTAAGCACGGCATCGGTCACCTCGTATGCGCTCATCTCCGGCTTTAAGTCGAAAGTGGGAACGTCCGGGGACTGTATCAGAATCCTGTCCTCTCCCTCAAACTGCTTTTCCTCGCCGCCGTTGAAAAAGAAGGTAACATGGGCGTATTTCTGGGTCTCGGCAATTCTCAGCTGGGTCTTGCCGCACTTTGCCATATACTCGCCGTAAGTCATGGTCAGCTGTTCGGGAGGATATGCCACGGATACATTGGGCATTGCCGCATCATACTGCGCCATGCACACAAACTCTACCGGGAAATATCCCTTTTTTCGCTCGAAGCCCTTAAAATCGGGATCGACAAAGGCTCTTGTTATCTGCCTTGCTCTGTCGGGGCGGAAATTGAAGAAGACAACGCTGTCCCCCTCTTTCACCATGCCTTCCTTGTCAACAACGGCAGGGAGCATAAATTCGTCCGTAACGCCGTTGGCGTAGGAATTTCTGATAGCCTGTACAGGGTCGCTCTCGGCAACGCCTTCGCCCATTACCATAGCGTCATAGGCTTTCTCCACTCTGTCCCAGGCGTTGTCACGGTCCATGGCGTAGTATCTTCCCGCCACGGTGGCAACTTTGCCCGCTCCTATCTTTTTCATCTCGGCAACAGCCTCTTCCATATACTCCGCCGCAGAGGAGGGGGGAACGTCCCTGCCGTCCAAAAATGCGTGAACATACACCTTTTCAATGCCGTTCCTCTTAGCCATTTCCAGAAGACCGTACATATGCTCTTGGTGACTGTGAACTCCTCCCGGAGACAGCAGCCCCATTAAATGAAGCGCACTGCCCTTTGCCTTGCAGTTGTTCACCGCTTTAAGCAAAGCGGGGTTCTCGAAAAACTGCCCCTCTTTTATCTCCTTGGAAATTTTCACCAGCATCTGATAAACTATACGCCCTGCGCCGATGTTGGTGTGACCTACCTCGGAGTTGCCCATCTGACCGTCCGGCAGACCCACGTCAAGCCCGGATGCGCCGATAATGGTGTTGGGAAGCTCCTTGAAATACCTGTCAAGATTGGGCTTGTTGGCGGCGGCAATGGCGTTGCCGTAGGTGTCCGGGTTAATGCCGAAGCCGTCCATAATAATAAGAGCCACGGGTTTTTTGCTCATAATATCTTTCCTTTCATTAAAGGCAGTTTTGCCTGCCGTTCCGATTTGTGTTGTCCTCCGGCCGTTCACAGACTAAGCTCGTAAGGCAGCAGCCAGAGGGTTATATAATAGTTTTCCGTACCGTCGCTGACGTTGTAGTCACGCAGAATTTTGTAGCCCGCTCCGTAATATCCTGCGCTTATCCCGTCGCTGTATTCCACGGCTTTAATGCAGAACAGAGGCGGCTTTTTGTATACTTTCACCGTAACCGAATCGGCTGTAAAAAAGCAGAGGACAAGGGCAATAAATACACACAAGGCAATTTGCCTTATTTTCACGGGCTTTCTCATGACCCTTCCTCCCCTCTCCGCTACCATAATATCATAAAATATCCGCTTTCCGGCCAGATGTAGTAATAAGCATGATACCCGCCTTTTACGGGAAACTGCCATTCTTCGGGGGTCTCCGTTATGCCTGCAGTACCTGCGATATACTCCGCCCAACTGTCATGAGCCGAGGTCTTGACAGCTCCGCATTTTTTGGCAAAGTCACGGTATTTGTTCAGCTGTGTACTTTCGGTGAAAAACTCTATCCGTATAAACGCCGAACCCTGCAAAAAAGCGGGAGTGAACTGCGCCTTATAATTTTTTGCGTCAAGGGGGATATTATCCGGCAGGAACAGAAAAATGTTTTCGGGTTCCCGGTAATTTTTCATATACACAGCCTTTTGCAGGGGATAGAGGGCAGGCTCGTCCGCTCCCATAATAAAAATAAGGGAGCAGGAAAACAATGCGAGTGCATACAGCCCCGCCCTTATTGTTCCCGTCACGATACGCCAAGGCGTTGACAGCTTATCTGCGTAATACTCCTTCCTCGAATGGACGATCATACCCGCTCCAAGGGCGATAAAGGGGACATAGGCGACCGCCCGGAAGATCATTGCCGTGAATGTGAACCACTGCCACAGAACAGTACCCACAGCAACCGCCATATCCGCATAATACCAGCCGGAGGGCTTCGGAGAAACGTAAGCCTCGCCGGGAACTTTTTTCCTGCGTATGACCATGCCCCTCACCTGCCTTTGCTATAAATCAGCCGTTTACAGCCGCCTGTACAATAGTGTTGAAATCGCCTGCTTTAAGGGAAGCTCCGCCGATAAGTCCGCCGTCAACGTTGGGCTTGGAGAGCAGCTCGGCGCAGTTTGCGGCGTTCATAGAGCCGCCGTACTGAATGGTAACGGCGTTGGCGGTGTCGGTATCATAGAGCTTTCCGAGAACCGAGCGGATAAATCCGCAAACCTCTTCCGCCTGGTCTGCCGTGGCGGTCTTGCCCGTGCCGATAGCCCACACGGGCTCGTATGCGATAACCGTCTTTTTGATGTCATCGGCGGAAACGCCCGCAAGATCAAGCTTTATCTGGCGGGAGATGACCTCTTCGGTGATCCCGCTCTCACGCTCCCACAGCAGCTCGCCTACGCATACTATGGGCTTCAAGCCCCCCGCAAGAGCCGCCTTTGTGCGCTTGTTTACCGTCTCGTCGGTCTCCCCGAAATACTGGCGGCGTTCGGAATGCCCGATAACAACATACTCAACGCCAACTTCTTTGAGCATATCCGCGGAAATTTCCCCGGTGAATGCGCCGCTCTTTTCAAAGTGGACATTTTCAGCTCCAACCTTGACA
>JAMOZU010000176.1 GCA_023667745.1 Ruminococcus sp. | reverse complement strand
ATATCCTCGAATACGAACATCTTCTTTTTGATCTCGTCCACCAAAGCAGGGTCTCTTACAGTCAGCTCGTCGAATATGTACTTCTCCGTCGCACGGTCCACCTTGTTGAGGATATCCGCAACCGTATTGATACCGCCCACTTCCGTGGTGTCCATGGAAACAGCCGAGGCAAACTTTCTTTCCAGCGTTGCCTCCACCGTCTTTACCGTGTCCGGAGACGCCGAATCCATCTTTGCTATTCTCTCGATTACCTCCACCCGCTTTTCCTTGGGCAGTTCGCTTAACACGGCAGACGCCTGCTCCGAGTTTGCATAGGAAAGTATAAGGGCAATGGTCTGGGGATATTCGTTCTGCACAATGGCAAGCAGATTTTTGTAATCGGACTTTCTGATAAAGTCGAACGCCTTGGACTGCATGGAACGGTTGATCTTTTCCATGAGCCTTGCCGCCGCTTCCTCGCCGAAAGCCTTTGTAAGCACGTCTCTGGCGTATTCCACGCCGCCGTCTGTGATGACCTTTTGGGTCAGGCAAAGTTCATAGAACTCCCCCAGCACCCCGTCCACAGTCTGCACATCGAGATACGGCAGACTGGAAACGTCAAATGTAAGGCTTTCCACCTCGTCGTTGGAGAAAAACTTGTATACATAAGCCGCATTCTCCGCCCCCAAAGCGGCAATGACCACCGCCGCCTTTTGCTTGGAGGAAAGCTCCAGTAAATCGCTCATTGTTAATAGCCTCCCGGAAGCCGCATTCCCGGCAGAGCGTTATCGCCCGCCCTGCTATACAGCCGCATTTATCGCATACGCACCCTCGCAAACACCAATCAAATTGATCTCTTTAATTTGCATATGCTGCAATCTCTTGTGTCATACCAATCTCCGTAATTCAATGAAGGATTTGTGTCAGGCGGCATTTCCCCCGCCGAAAGCGGGGAAAATACCTTAAACCGATAATTCCCTTCACATCATCACGAATGCTGCGCATTTTTTTCGGGGACATGAACAGCGTCCTCATCGCCCTTTATCCAGTTACGCAGCAGCTGCGCCACGATCTCCGGACTGTTCTTTGCAAAGTCCGCAAGCTCTCTTCTGATGACCTGCTCCTTTGTCTCCACTTCGTTTTCCGCCATAAGGCTGGGCGTATCCGCCACGGTAAAGCTCTGATCGCCGATGGTAAAGAAATCTTCCACCAAAGGCTCGCCCTCCGGGGGAGCGTGCTGCTCCAGAAGAGTTTTCTCGAAGCTCTTTCTCCTCTTCTTGTTGCGGGAGCTGATAACGGCAAGAACAATAATAAGTATCGCCAGCAGTACCAGCAGAATGATACCCACCAGTATGAGCTGATTCATGGTAAGCCCGAAGAGTACAGCCTCTGCGGCAGCGTCGATAATGGGATTGTAAGGATTAAGGCTTATTACCGAAACAACGTCGTTAAAAAGTTCGGGATTAACTGTCGCCGCATTTCCCACAGCCGCCACCAAGTCCTGCCTTGTGGTGTCCGGGAGATAGTCTGTGTAAACAACCACCGAAATGGAAAGCCCGTCAATGGTATATCCCGCCTTTTCCACCTGCTCCTTGTAAGTGTTTACAAGATAAGTGTTGGAAACGGAATTTTCCGTCCACTGTCCGTTGTTCGCCGTGTCTCCGGTGGGGTAGGTGTCATCCGCATTTACCTCCACGCCCACAATGCCTCCCTGCGCCGTGGCATATCCGCTCGCCTGAGTGGCGTCGGTGTGCTGGAGCATACCTCTCTCGTCGTTGGTGGAGGGTGTGTAAACCGTGTCCTCATGGACTTTCGAGTCAAAATTCAGTACAGCGTTTACCGCCGCCGAAAATCCCCCCTCGCCGTAAGCCGGCAGCAGAAGAGCCTCTATTTTCGCCTTAAGCTGACTTTCAAGCTCGTTCTTGAAACGCAGCCGCCTTATCTCTTCCGCTATCTCGTCCACCGGAATATCCTTGGGGACAAGGGGAACGCCGTTGCCGTCGCAAAGGGAAACGTTCTCCGCCGCAACTCCCGACGGATTTGCGATAAGATATGTAATACCTTCTATCTGCTCGTTGGTAAGCTCTGCGCCGTCCCGCAGATAGATGATGGCAGATGCCGAAGGGACTCGCTTGTTCACTTCAATGACCGTGTTTTTGAGAGGCGGGTTGAACAGCGTTACCTCCGCATCCCTTACGTCCGCCATGGAAGCGATTATGGCACTTAGCCTTTCTTCCATCGAAATACGGTCATACTCCTGCTCTTCCGACTGGGTGGTCATCATTCCCACATTTTCCGTATAAGTGGGGTAGTTCATTCTCGAACGGGGATATTTCTGCATGGCAAGCTGCATGGCTATGGCGTTTTCCGTCCCCTTGGGAACGGATATCGACCCGCTCTTGAGTGTGCATTCATAGCCTGCCTCCTCAATGAGAGCCACTATTTCCGCCGCCTCGGTGTTTTCGAGATTTTCGTAAAGCACCACATAATCCTTGCGGTTAAGCAGTATCACCGCTATCACCGCAATTATAAGCACTGCCGCCAGACCGCCGATAAGCAGTCCTTTGGTTTTCTTATCTTTTGAAGACCAGAACTCTTTTACCACAGTTACGGTCTTCTGCACTCTTTCATTCATTCCGCATA
Source organism: Ruminococcus sp. (assembly GCA_023667745.1). Classification (GTDB taxonomy): domain Bacteria; phylum Bacillota; class Clostridia; order Oscillospirales; family Ruminococcaceae; genus Huintestinicola. Next base: position 2,781 of record JAMOZU010000176.1, on the reverse strand, counting down.
TTGGTCCTTCCTGCCGGTGGCTAGAGGTTAGAGGCTAGAGGCCGGAAGAGATACGAGCCTGCTCACCTTTACATTGCCGCCTTAGTATTCCCTTACAGAGGCAAGAAGCAAGAATTAAATTGCCGACCTTTACACATTGCCGCTGTAATATTTCAAGTATTAGACATAATACGCATACGCCTTGAACAAGCCTTGCCGCTACATGGATATCTGCAATATCTGATCGTAGCTTTGCTGCATGGCGTTTTTGACCGCAACAAACGTCTCCACTGCCACCTGCGCCTTGGTAATGTGATTGTAGATAGTGTGAAGATCGTCAATGCCGCCCATAACTATCTGCGCAGCGTCCTCATTGAGGGTCTGCTGTGTGTCTGTCATATCTCCCATTATCTCCTTGAATACGTCCGCAAAGGTAGGACCTTTTATCCCCTTGTCCTCGCCCATTGCCGCCGTTTCATTCTGGGAAAGAATGTTAAGAGGCGTTATGGACGAACTTATAGGAACTATGTACATTCCGAACCAAACTCCTTATATTAATTTCAATTTCAAAAACATTTTCCGCCCGGCTTGTCAGCCGTATTGCCGTGCTTATCTTAATTTAACTTACGAACCCTTAAGCTCCATAGCCTTGCTCATCATAGCCTTTACGGCATTTATCGCCGAAACGTTTGCCTCATAGGCTCTCTGGGTCGCCAGCAGGTCTATCTGCTCTTTTGTGTTGTCAACATTGGAGTGATAAACATAGCCGTCCTCGTCCGCCAGCGGATTATCAGGGTCATACACCGGGATAAAGGGAGCGTCGTCGTCAATGACCGCCGCCACCGTAACTCCCGCATTCCGCCACTTGTCTAAGTTCGCCCTGTAGTAAACTCCCCTGCTGTGGTGGGATTCATATTCGGTGGTGTACTTGTTGAGTACTCCCGCAAAATCCTTCTGCTCCGTAAACACCGTCAGCTGCCTGCAGTAAGGCTCGCCGGTGGACGTGTTGTAGGAATACTGATTGGCTATATTCTGATTTATGATGTCCTGTCGGAGTCTCTGGGCGGAAAGCCCCGAATAGCCTATTTCAAGAGACGGCAGAAAAGCCATGCTTTAACCCTCCTTACTTGTTTATCGCCATTCTTATCATGGCATACTGGCTGTTGAGATAATCTATCATGGTGTTGTATTGATACTGGGTATCCGAAAGGTCTTTTGCTTCCTTTTCGACATCCACATTGTTGCCGTTTAATATCTGCCTTGTGTTGGTCTCATAGGTGGTCGTCACCCATACCGGGCTGTCGCTTTTCCTCTCGTTGTCGCTGTCGTAAGGGCAGTCGGTGTGGTCGTGATACCTGCACTTGGACTTTTCTTTCAGCACAAGCCCGAAGTTTACCGTCTTAGCCTTATAATCCGGCGTACTCACATTGGCTAAATTGTGGCTTATTACCTGCTGCTTGTACCAAGCTGCGTCAAGCCCCTCCTCCGTCAGCGTAAAAGCCGCTCCTCCGAATAAACTCATATGTAAATCTCCTTTCATCTGCGAACCGCCCGGCATACGGCAAACATTGCACCGCATATCACTCCGACCGTCCGCACCTTATGAAGTCCGAATTTTTTTACATCATAACATCAGGCATACGTGCAGTCCGCACGGAAAACCGTACCGAACTCCGGTCTCCGGCTTCTTACCTCCGGTCACTGACAGCATAACTATACCTATAATAATTATAACACCAAACTTCAAAAAAAACAATACCCAAAGAAAATTATTTGCAAAATATTTGCCGAATTTTTTTCTTTAAATATGTATATTTCGACCAATTTTCACACAACAATTAACATATATTAATATTTCATACAAATTTAACTGTTATATTTGGTAATAAATAACATTTTTTACTTATCGTATAATCGTTATATTTTTCACATTTCGTAAAACTCTACCGACAACCTCCCGATACCAACGGCTTCTATACATTCCGTAATTTTTACAATGATTATTTCTCTTTGTATATTCCGATTTAACGGCATACAGCCAAACGATTTACATTCTGTATAATCAAACATAATTAAACTGTACGTACTTTTCCCTTTTCTCTCCGTCACGGCTTTTCATTACATTACATTTTGTATAAACATAATATTTTAAACTATCTGTAAACACATCTCCGGCTGCCGTTACAGCTACTGTCAAAATACATCTTGTATAATTCATCAAATTTCAACAATACGTAAACTCCAATCAATCATTTCCGCACCTGCCCACTATAAATACAAACCGTATATATTCAAAAATATAAACTTTCCGTAAACATATACAGTCTCACCGGTCGGCGGCATAATACAAATCCCTCATTGAATTATGGGGATTAGTATAAACGCAAAATCCCGTTCCCTCCTCTCTGCCTTATACCGAATCTCCGTAAACTCAATGAGGGAACTTGTATCAACCTCCCGATTCGCAGCCGTCAATCACCCTCCGCCAAATTATATACTATACATTCCGTATAAACCCCATTATTTAAACATCTCGTAAATATCCCTCGATTTTTCGCACCGAATACCAAATTTTAAACGTTACGTAATATATATAATAACTATACAAATTGTATTATTCCAATCACCCCAACTGCAACCTCGCCCCCCTCGCCCCGCTGTACGTACCCCATATTACCAGTATAACACACTCTCCCCAAAAAATCAATAGCTTTGTGCAAAAATTAACATAGTTTTAACATATTTTAGCGCAATAAAATCCGCCCCTTACACCGAAAAAAAAAAAAAAAAAAAAAAAAAAAA
>JAMOZU010000175.1 GCA_023667745.1 Ruminococcus sp. | reverse complement strand
GCGGAAAAGCTGATAGAAGAAAACCGCATTCCCAAAGCCCTTATCTGCGCCAACGACGTTATGGCGATAACGTCAGCCACGGTGTTTAAAAAACACGGCGTAAAAATACCCCGGGAGCTTATAATAACAGGATTTGACGGCATTGAGGAAATAGACTTCTGCGTCCCCAAAATAACCTCCTGCAAATGCAGCTATACCGATATGGGAAACAGCACGGCGGACATTCTCGTGAATTTCTTTAAGGGCGAAAGCCTGCCCGAAAGAGTAATAATCGAGCCGAGAATGATACCCTCCGAGTCCTGCGGCTGCGATATGACCGAGCGGATAGACGTTTCCGAACATCTTACAAAGATAAACAATTATTTCTTCCGCTATCAGGAGGACGACAGAGGGCTTACGAAAATAGCCGCCAAAATGCAGATAAGCAGCACAGTGGGCGAGGCATGCACCTACCTCAACAAACGGGAATATATCTACGACCTCCACTGTATACTGAATCTCGACGCCGCCAACGAAAGCATAAGTCCCCTTGCCGTCCCCGAAGGCGAACCCTTTTCCGAAAAGATGTGTATGTTTTTCGATACGGATAAGCCGGAAAACTTTTCCCCCTATATTTTTGACAGGAAAAACATTATCCCCGATTTGCAGGAATATCTCGACAAAGGCTATCCCCTGATATTCTGCGCACTGAATTTCATAAACGTGCCTTTAGGGTATATCTGTTTTCATTTTACAAATTACGAGATAAACAACTACTGTAAGATTCCCCAGACAGTCTCCGCTTTGAGCAACGCCATAGGCGGTTTCAGAAATATCCGCTATCAGCAGTATCTCAATGTTAAGCTGGAGGATATGTATAAGCTCGATGCCTTGACCGGGCTTTACAACCGCAGAGGATTTATGCGGGAATTTGAACGAATGCTTGAACTCTTGCCAAAAGGAGCGAATCTTACGGTAATTCTCGCCGACCTTGACGGGCTGAAAAAGATAAACGACAATTACGGACACCGAGAGGGAGACAGCGCAATTCACGCCGTGGCGCAGGCACTCAAATTCGCCTGCCCGGAAGGTATATGCACCCGCTTCGGAGGGGACGAAATGCTTGGGGTAATGATAGGAGAAAGGAACGAAGGGGATATAAGGAAAGCGGTTGACGAATATCTTGAAAGTTATAATAAGCGGGCGCATAAGCGGTATACAGTATCCGCAAGTATCGGCGTGTATGTCACCGAGGATACGGACAACCTTGACTTTGAGGAGCTTATCAAGAAATCGGATAAACTCATGTATGCGGATAAAACGGCGAAGAAAAGGGCAAGGGGAGAGATAGTGTAAACGCAAGCACCCGCACATACAACCCCGTAAAGCATTACACGAGCAGTAACGCCACCTGGGGGGTCCAGGGGGTTCAACTCCCTGGCGGGGTCTGGGGCAGAGCCCCAGTGGGTTTGGGGCAAAGCCCCACGGCGTAAGCCGCTGTCGGTAACAAAGCGTTGCAAACTAAAGCGTTGCAGAAGTAAGTTACAAAAACCGCCGCCCGACCGCCGAAAAAGGGGTTTTGAAAGATGTCAGCAATACAGAACGATTAGCAGTTACCAAGCAACTAACGGTCGGTGCGACATGCAACTAAAGTTGCTCGGCATAGAAATGCACGGCGTATGCCGTGCGTTTCATGCCGCCGCCCGTCAGGGCGTACGTCACTTACATCAACCGATAAACTAAAATTATAACGGAGGAACAACCAATGCTCACAAAACTAACCTCACCCCCCATGGGCTGGAACAGCTGGGACTGCTACGGAGCTTCCGTGGACGAATCAACAGTCCGCCAAAACGCCGAGTATATGGCAAAGAACCTGAAAGAATATGGCTGGGAATATGTGGTCGTGGATATCCAGTGGAGCAATCCCACAGCAAAGTCCCACGAGTATCAGCCCTTTACGGAGCTTTGCATGGACGAGTATTCCCGACTGCTCCCCTCTCCCGAACGTTTCCCCTCGGCGGCGGGAGGAAAGGGCTTTGCTCCCTTGGCGGAGTATGTACATTCACTGGGGCTGAAATTCGGCATCCATATAATGCGGGGCATTCCCCGCCAGGCAGTCCACAGAAACACTCCCATTAAAGGCAGAAACGTCACCGCAAGGGAAATTGCAAAAACCAATTCCATCTGCCTGTGGAATACCGATATGTACGGCGTTGACCCTAACAAGCCCGGCGCAAGGGAGTATTACGAAAGTCTCTTTGAGCTTTATGCCCAATGGGGGGTCGACTTTATCAAGTGCGACGACATCTGCCGTGAACTTCCCCACGAGGAAGAGGAAATGATAATGTTAAGCAAGGCTCTCCAAAACCGCGGCAGGGATATGGTATTGAGCCTTTCCCCCGGCCCCGCCCTTTTGGAAAAAGCCGAGCTGTATAAACAGACAGCCCATATGTGGCGGATAACAGACGATTTCTGGGATAAATGGGAGCTTCTCTATGATATGTTCTCCCGTGCCGAAAAATGGGCGACCCATTCGGGAGCGGGGCATTATCCCGACGCAGATATGCTCCCCATAGGCGCAATTTTGCAGGACTATGATAAAGCAAACCGCACCAAGTTTACCGAAGATGAGCAGATGACCATGATGAGCCTATGGAGCATATTCCGCTCCCCCCTGATGATAGGCGGAGAGCTGACAATGCTTGACGATTTCACATTGTCCCTCATCACTCACCCGGAAATACTGAAAATGCACCGTAACTCCCGCCTTTCCCGCCAGTGCTGGCGGCGTGAGATAGCGGGACAAGAATATGCCATGTGGATATCCGCTTCGGTTGACGGGGGCTATTATGCGGCCCTCTTTAACCTCTCCGACAAACCCGGCAGCATAGACGTTGACCTTTACGATATGGACCTTTCCGGAAAATATGACGTAATGGCACTGTGGGCGGAGAAATACGAAGGCTTCGTTGAAAAATTCCATGCGGACATCCCCGCCCACGGAGTTAAAGTCTACCGCATTATGAACACGGGCGAGTGATTCCGTTTACAGCATTATAAAAATTCCCCCGCCGTTGGCGGGGGAATTTTTATCAGCCATTCAAAAGTTTCCTTACCGTTTGCTCCAGCACGGGAATATCCACGGGCTTTGCCACATGAGCGTTCATTCCCGCATTGAGAGCGTCCCTTACGTCCTCCGCAAAGGCGTTGGCGGTCATGGCAATAATGGGAATGGTCTTTGCCAAAGGGTGACCGCTTGCCCTTATGGCTTTGGTAGCCTCGTAACCGTTCATTACGGGCATCTGTACGTCCATAAGGATAAAGTCGTATTCTCCCGGCTCGCTCTTTTCAAACTCCTCCGATATTATCTTGCCGTTCTCGCAGATCTTGCAGGTCGCCCCCGCCATATCAAGCAGCTCTTCGAGAATCTCCGCATTTATCTCGTTGTCCTCCGCCACAAGGATATGCTTGCCGTTGAATATACTTTCCTCTTCGCCGGCAGCCTCGGAAGTCTTGTTCCTGTTCATCAGCACATCCACCTTGCGGCTGAACGCCGTCAGGAAAAACGGCTTTGGCAGGAATGCGTCAACGCTTGCTATTACCTCGTCATCTTCTATCTCCGACCAGTCAAAGCCCGTAAGGATAATAATGGGTATCTCCTCGGAAATCTCCCGCCGTATCTTTTTGGCGGCTTCCAGTCCGTCAGTGCCGGGCATCTGCCAGTCCATAAGGATAAGGCTGTAAGGCTCGTCTTTCGCATCGTGTATCATTTGAACAGCCTCTTCAACATTCAGGGCAAAGTCCACCCTTACTCCCGTGCCTTCCATGGAAAGCTGAATGTTGCGGCAGATGACCTCCTCATCGTCCACAGTAAGCATTCTGTAAACGCCGTGATTTTTCCAGAACTCCGGGTCTATCTCTTCGTTGCTTATTTGCAGACTAAGCTCCACCGTGAACTTCGACCCCTTGTTCTTCTCGCTCTCCACCGCTATAGTGCCGCCCATAAGGTCAATGAGATTTTTGGTAATTGCCATGCCAAGCCCCGTACCCTGTATCTTGTTGGTAACGCTGTCTTCCTCTCTCGTGAACGACTGGAACAGCTTCTCCTGATACTCCTTTGTCATGCCGTAGCCGTTGTCCTCAACGATAAACCTGTACCTTGCCAGCGTTTTTGACGTTTGGGGCAGCTCACGGACGGAGAATACCACCCGCCCGCCGTCAGGCGTGTATTTCACCGAGTTGGACAGGAGATTGAGCAGTATCTGATTGAGCCGCAGTTTATCCATTACCACATGCTCATGCTTCATATCGAAGCTCTGCACATCGAAAATATGCCCTTTTGCCTTCATCTGGGGTCTGATTATTCCGTCTATCCCCTCGATAAGGTCGACCATATTTTCATTGGAAAGACTTAACGTGGTTTTCCCCGCCTCTATCTTGCTTATGTCGAGAATATCGTTGATAAGCCCCAGCAGATGCTGACCGGAAGAGGTTATCTTCTTGGTGTATTCCCTTACCTTCTGGGGGTTCTCGGCATCTCTTGCCAGAAGGGCGGAAAAGCCGATAATGGCGTTCATGGGCGTTCTTATATCGTGGGACATATTGGAAAGGAAGGAGCTTTTCGCCTTGTTTGCCTCTTCCGCAATTTTAAGAGCCTGCTCGGCGGTCTCCTTGGCATTGGCAAGCATATTGTTGGACTGATTGAGCTTCTGGTTAAGGACTTCCTGCCGCCGCAGGTTTTCCTGCTCCTGCCTGTGCATTCTGTCAATATTCTGCAGCCTTGTTACCACCGTGCTGACTATCACTATCAGCAGCACCAACGCCACCGCCAGCAGCAGCAACGTTTTTATTATCATCTCCACCATGCTGACCGTCCCCGTGGCAACATACTTTGCGGGGATAAGGAACAGTATCAGCGTGTCGTAATCTTCCAACGCCGTCAGGCAGTAGTAAAACTCCTCTCCCTCTTCATTCCTGAAATCGGTGCTTATGGTGCAGTTCTCCGCATTCATGACCTCGTTTCTTATGTCTCCGTACCTCTGCCCGTCCATTTCTTCCAGGACTTTTATAACATTGTAAGCCTTTATCATCTTGTCGTCGGTAACGTCGTCGTGCATTCTTGTGCCGTTGCTTTTGAGGATATAGGTCTCGTTGTTGCTGCCGTAAGCCGCACTGTCGTAATATTCCGCAAGGGTCTTCACATCTTTTAAAAGAATGATATGGGAAAAATCCACACCGTCCTCCGAATGCAAGGGCTTGGGGAGTTTTTGAACGAACGTCCAGCAGCTGCCGTAAAGCTCGCTGTCGGTAATGAGTGTGTACCTCTCGTCTCCGCTTGCAACAACATCAATATCCTGCCATACCCCATGTTTTCCGCCCCTGTCGTAGCAGTTCCCCCGGCTGTCAAGGAGCATAATGGACGAGGAAT
>JAMOZU010000174.1 GCA_023667745.1 Ruminococcus sp. | reverse complement strand
TGCATATATGGTTTTTGCGGCGGCTGAATCCCATAATTCAATGAGGGATTTGTATCAGCCGCCCGTATCTTTCTCTCCGGCTCCCTCCGGTGCTGAAATTCCTCGAACCTTTCCGCATTTTCTTCCCTCGGATATACAGCTTAACAAGAATAAGCCGCTGCGCAAGGATACATAAAGATAAAATTCTGCTCCCGTTTTTTGTACACATTCAGGTCGTGAATCAGCTTGAAAACAACTGCCTCGCAGCCGTAAAGCTGCGAGGCAGTTGTTCAGGTCATTTCACAGGCTTTTACCGCCAAAGTCTTTTTGCCGCTGCGGTGTTTTTCATACAGGCTGTAAAGCCAATATCCGAGCAGGCAACCCAATGTATTGATGATAACGTCATCAATGTCGGAAACTCTTCCTATAGGATATTGAATGATTTCTACAGCTGTAAAAATCACAACAGCAATTGCTGCGAATTTTTTTAGGGTGATTTTATGATTTTTAATTTTAAAAAGCTGCCGTATAAAAATCCCCAAAGGAACAGACAGCAGAAGTTTACCTACCCAAAAATTAAGCTTAAAGCTATACCACTCTTCTGCAAGGTAGTTGTCAGTTCCAAAGGTGTACAGATAAATTGTTTTGAATGGAATAATGTTAAAATATTCAATGTCTCTCCACTCCGATGGCTCCGGCGGCATAATCACTGACATAATCGGATATCTGCAGCCCGGAAATAACAATCTGCACGCAATTTCAACTGCATATACGGCAAACATCGCATAGAACAGTTCGTATTTCAGGTTGAATGTGCGCTTTTTTGCACAAACATAAATCGCTCTGAAAATTACATATACGAGAAAAATTACTACTGCACGCTGCAACGATTCAAGAATATCGTTATAAACTACTGTCATATTTACCCTTCCTTATACTTTGAGTTTCTCTATATATCCGCTGAAATCAAGATTTGAAGAAAGTCCTGAACTAAAGTTCAGGTAGTACTGTTCATCTTTTGACCATGTGCCTCTATCAAATGTCTTGCTGCTGTTTGCCGGAATGGTAAACGTATCTACCAAGCTGTCAAACCCAAATACATTTTTGTACACTTTAACTGTCAAAGATATGTTCTTCTTATTATTCACATATAGGGTTATTTGATCTACTCCCGTGAAGTTGTAATTAGAATAAAGAGATTTTCCATTACTTGAAACGCCGGAAAAATCATATCTTCCTTTTGTGGCGAGGTTCCAAGTTTTGTCCGGCTTATTTTCACTGTGCAAAGAAACCCCTCCCGCATCTAAATAATCCGGTGTGGGTGTAACGTGGTAATTTTCCGCACTAACGGCTATCCCCATAACCGATACGGCGCATACAATTGAACAAAAAACAGCTATGATTTTTTTCATAATAATTCCTTCTAAAAAATTTCCGAACATTTGCTAAAAAAGCATTTACGCTTTACATTATTATTATTATATCATACAAATTACTAAAAATATAGCTCATTTCTCAAATATTTCCAAAATTATATTTTAATAAAAGTTCACAATAATGCCGGTTTTTTCTCCGATTATAGGAATTAAAAAATGTCTATATTGTAAAAGCACAATGGTATGACTGTAAACATTCGGCGAACGAATAATTTGCACAAATCAGTTCTTGACATTTTGCCGAATTTGCTGTAAAATAAATATATGATTTTATATGATTTCTGACAGACCGTTTCGGCAACTTATACAAATCCCCCATTTGAAATATGGGGGCAGTATCATACAAACCCCTTATTGAATTATGGGATTCAGCCGTAAAATAACCGGAAAGGACGAGAGAAAATGCGAGGAATTTATTCATCCGTAACCGATATGCGCCGTAAGGTATTTACCGAGGTGGCAAGGCTTGCCTATGAGGGCGGAGACTATTCGAGAATGGAAGACCTGCCCTATAAGATAGTCCCCGGAGATGTGGCTATCCACAGGGAGTCCATATTTCTGGAAAGGGCTATAGTGGAGGAGCGTCTGCGGCTGGCTATGGGGCTGCCGCTGCGGAGTGTGTCGGAGCATGCTCCCGTGTCAAAAGGGGTCAACGAAAGTGCCATTGCAGAGAAATATTACGACCCGCCGCTGATAAACATAATCAGCTTTGCCTGCAACGCATGCCCGGATTCCCATTATCATGTGACGGAGGTCTGCCAAGGGTGCTTTGAAAATCCCTGCAAGGAGGTCTGCCCCAAGGGGGCTATCTCCATTCGCCACGGCAAATCCATAATAGACGAGGAAAAATGCGTAAAATGCGGACGGTGCAAGGACGTATGCCCCTATCATGCCATTCTTAAAGTTGAACGCCCCTGCGCCAGAGCCTGCGGCATGGACGCTATCGGCAGCGACGAACACGGCAGGGCTAAGATAGACTACGACAAATGCGTTTCCTGCGGCATGTGCCTTGTGAACTGCCCTTTCGGGGCAATTGCGGACAAGGGGCAGATATTTCAGCTTATCCACGCCATAAAAACAGGCAAGCGTGTTGTCGCCATTGTCGCCCCCGCCTTTTACGGGCAGTTTGGGGCGGGGGTCACGCCGGAGAAACTTACATACGCCATGAAGCAGCTGGGCTTTGACAGCGTGGTCGAAGTGGCGGTGGGAGCTGACCTGTGCACGGTGGAGGAGGCTAAGGATTTCGTGGAGAACGTTCCGGATAAACTGGGTTTCCTTGCCACATCCTGCTGTCCCGCTTGGTCGGTAATGGCAAAAAAGCTGTTCCCCGAGCTTGCCCAAAATATCTCCATGGCTCTTACTCCAATGGTGCTTACGGCAAGGCTGGAAAAGAAAAAAGACCCCCACTGCCGCATTGCCTTTATAGGACCGTGTTCCGCCAAAAAACTGGAGGCAAGCAGGCGGACTATCCGCAGCCATGTGGACTTTGTGCTTACCTTTGAGGAGCTTATGGGAATGTTCGCCGCAAAGGAGGTCGACCTTGAAAATATTCCCGACAGCGAAAACGTTCCCTTAAACGAGGGGACGGCGGCAGGGCGGGGATTCGCCGTAAGCGGGGGAGTGGCGAGTGCCGTGGCTGACGAGATACGCCGCATCGCCCCGGACAGGGAAGTGAAGATAGCATCCGCCCAAGGACTTCACGAGTGCAAAAAAATGCTCACCCTTGCAAGGGCTAAAAAATACGAGGGCTACCTTCTGGAAGGCATGGGCTGTCCGGGAGGGTGCGTTGCGGGAGCGGGGACAATGTGCGCTGTGAACAAGGCGGCGGCAATGGTGGATAAATACAAAAAGCAGGCGGACAAAAAACTCGCATCCGAAACGGAATATGCGGCTGACCTTGACGTACTGGAAAAGGATAATTTGTAAGATGTGACGGTAAAAAAATTTCCCCGCTCCCGGCGGGGAATTTTTCTTGACACATTACCAAACAGCACTGCACACCCACGCCGCCAATGCACACACAAAAGGATAAACTATAATGCGGATTATCTGGCTCTTCAGATTAAAACCGTACTTGTGAAAACTTTCGCATGCGTCCACTTCCGGATAATACCGCTGAAAGAAACCTGTGCGTGTCACCAGTATAAAGTCAAAGAATATCATGTCGTATGCCTTGTAGGCATAGAGCATTGTCAGGAATCTTGCAAAAAATCCGCCGAATCCGAAACCGTTTTTCACGCCGTCCCATACAGCCAGAACAGCGGCAGATATGACCGCAGACAGGCTCAGTATCAGCAGTACCCGGCCGAGTATATGCTGCCCCTTGAACCGTTCGGGTTTGGGCTGTATCAGTTCTTGAGCTTCTTTTGGCGCAGAGCCGAAAAAACGCTTGTCCTGAACCAGTGCCACCACCGAATACAGCATAAGGGTTATCCCGCCTATCGCAAGCAGCGAAAGCAAAAATGTTACCATAATATTCTCTCCGAAAATTATTTTTTTAAAAACCGAAAATCACAGCAATCGCCGTCGCAGCCCAGCGACGTTGTACGGGTGAATTTCAGCTTTTTAAGCTCTCCGTAAGTTACATCGTCCACATCGCAGAACAGGCGGCACAGTTCGGGGCAGCCGTTTTCGACGCAGGCACTGTGCCATAAGCATTTTGTGATGGTTACATTGAAGTATTCATTCCCGCATTCCTGGGTGCTGATCCACAGATCGCTTGTCCGCATGACTTTCAGAAATATTTTTTTGTAAATGAAAAAGAATCCCGGTACTTTTTCCATTCTTGCCATTGACTCGTTCTTTTGGACGCCCACAATATCTGTCATATATCTGCCGACAATTTTCAGGGCTTTTTCCTTATCCTTTTCATGCTCCGCAGTTACCCGATAGAGGGCTATTACGGGCATAACAGTTCCGCTCAGGGTCTTCATCTGGCTTTTGCTTTTTCCTTTTGTCCGCTCCAAAAGTGAGTGAAAGAGGGAACTTTGCTTTTCAAAAAGCATACCGCCTTCCCGTTCTCCGAACTCACTCACAAGAAACGCCCTTATTTCTTCCTGCCGTTTGTTTTTCATTTTCTCATACCTCATTTTTTCGGCAACGTTACATAAAATACAAACTACCTGTCCGCAAATTTTTTTATCTCATCCGCCATAATTTCCGGTTTGCCGATAATATCTCCGTGTCCCATACCCTCAAAGGGGCGGTCTTCCAGATTCGGAAAAGCCCGCTTCAGTTTTTTCAGAGCCGTTTTCATATTCGGCTCTTTTGCACCGTACCAAACAGATACTTTCGCATTCGGGTCGGGCTCGAAAGAGTCTATCGTATCATATAGACAAAGAGCCTCGTTCATACAGTTCTGCAATGTTTTAAGAGTTATGTTGTCCGGCATAGCCTCAAACATTTTAAGCATATTCCCATCGTCCGCACGGGTGTAAAGTTTGAGCATAAGCGGCATTTTCCCGCTTTCTCTCCCGCTTTTTACCTTTTTGATAAGCCGGTACTGATTTCCGGGAATTATTTTTTTCAAAAGCGCGTTAAGCAAACCCGGATTCATATACTGGGGACCGTTCATTACAAGCGAATCAATTCTGACATTCTGCCTGTGGAACAGCAGCCCTGCGGTCGCAGAACCGAAGGACTCGCCGAAGACAACATCAATATGCGAGCCGAGCTTATCCGCTATGTATTTTTCTATACTTTCCGCCGACTTTACGGTGTTCGTAAACTCCGTCACGCCGTCGTAACCGTCGGTGCTTACCGCAATAACATGAAAATCCCTTTCCAGTATCGGGATAACATTCCCGAACTGCCTGCGGCTCATCATATTTCCCGGTATCAGCAGAACCTTTCGGCTGTGTTCCTTTCCGAACTCTTTTGCTTCCGTAACAATCCCTCCGAATGCTGTTATTTTGGTTTCCTTTCCAGATCGTACATAAAACTTTTTTCGTCCATGCAGCGGACATTCACAAGTGTAAGTCCCAAGTGTTCGTACTTGTCT
>JAMOZU010000173.1:1230-5433 GCA_023667745.1 Ruminococcus sp. | reverse complement strand
GGCAAGCAGAGCCATTTCCATGGCGGGGTATTTTTTGCGGATAAGCTGGCTCATGGCGATATTTCCCTTGCCGCATTTTTTTACAAAGCCTTCGGGCTGGGTAAGGATAATTACGTTCTTTTTGCAGCCGTCTTTTATGGCGGGGTTTTTGCTTATGGGGCAGGAAAGTCCGCCGTCATAGAAAGGAGTACCGTTTATCTCAATGGCGGGGAAGTAGCCGGGAATGGCGCAGGACGCCCGCAGGTACTGCCATTTGTCGGTGTCGGTCTTGCCGTCGAGAAATTCCGGTCTGCCCGTTAATGCGTTGGTAACGCCCACCTTGAACACCGTCCCGCAGCTGCGAAATGTCTCATAGTCAAAGGGGACAAGGCTGTTGGGTATCTCATCGTAAACAAAGTCCAAGCCGAAATAGCTTTTGCATTTGCGGTAGTTGCCCACGCCCAGATACCGCTTGTCGTTGCGGTATTTCTCGAATATCTCTATATTTCTCCCGAACTGCTCCGAAACATAAGAGGCAGCGTTGGAGATACCCGCAGAGACACCTATCACATAGGGAAATTTAACGCCGCATTCGATAAGAGCGTCCATAAATCCGGCGGAGAACGTTCCCCGGAACGTCCCGCCCTCCAATACAAGACCGACCATTTTTTTGCACTCCTTTTGAAGATAGGGGAAACACCGTAAAACCGGCGTTTCCCTGTAATTGTTAATTGTGGATTTTATTTTTGAAAAAGGTGTGTTTCCCCCGCCGCAGGCGGGGGAAACCGCACTGAAACAGACCGTAAAAACAGCTTGCTTTATGAAAATTGACTTCGTGAATTTTCCCGAAAACTATTGAAATTTTTTTTGGAATATGATATAATTAAGAAAAGGCGATTTGAGTTGCAGGGCGGTTTTCCCCCGCCTGCGGCGGGTGAAAAGCCATAAAGGATCATTTAAAATGAAGAATATTTTTCTGTGCTTTACCCTTGCGGCGGCGGCGGCACTGGCGGCAGGGGCTTACGATTACGTCTGTACGGACATAGCCTGCCGCAGTGAACTTAACGAAAAAATAACCTATGCGGGGTTGAATGCGGATATACATAGGCGTTACAACGGATACACCGTGGAGGAGCTGTCGGCGGGGTACGCTCCGGCGGAAAATTTTCTGGGCAAGTCGGAGATACCCATGGCGGTGGTGAACCAGTACCCGGAGCTTCCCGTGGGGTGCGAGGTTACCTGTGCCGCGGCTATGCTCAACTTCCTGGGGCATGACATTGACAAATGCAGCCTTGCGGATAATTACCTGCCTGTCAGCGACGGGAACTTTTCCGAGAAAAACGGCGTTCTCTTCGGCGCAGATCCCGACAGCGTCTTTATAGGCGACCCTTACGGAAAAGGCTACGGCTGCTATGCCCCGGTAATAGCGAAAGTCCTGAACGACTATTTTGCTTCCCACGGCTCGGCGGACAAAGCCATCGTCCTTGACGACCCCAACTCCGCCGACCTGGAGCGGCTCATTGACGGAGGTGCGCCGGTTATCGTATGGGCATCCATCGATATGAAACCTTACCGCCATAACGCCGTCTCGGAGTGGGTCACCGAAAAGGGCAGTACCGTTTCCTGGCTCACCAATTCCCATACCCTTATCCTGACAGGCTACGACGCCAATCATTACTATTTCATGGATCCCAACGACAAAACCGACATTCAGCGTTACAACAAGCTGACCTTCATTTCCCGCTGGGAGGAAAACGGAAAGCAAAGCATTGCGGTAAAGAGGGGAGAGGGCGGTTAACCGTTTAAGGCGTGAAGGGCGAGAGTGAACAGCAGCAGATATAAAAAGTCCGATACCGCCGAGCAGACAACGCCCATTATTATAAGCCGTCCTTTGCCGCTCTTTTCCTTTGCGGGGGTTTGAGAAGCGGTTTTTTTTGTTTTGGCAAATACCAACACCGTCACGGCGCAGTGGAGCAGGGCTGCAAGAATCACCAACCACACGGCGTCATATCGGAAGATCGAATAGGTATAGACCAACGCCGTCATAAATATTATGTTCACGCACAGGTGAGCGTAAACGTTTATGTCCGATTTTGTCAATTTGGAAAAAAGCAGGTTTGCCTGAAATGTTACCGCCGCCGCCAACGCTATCAGAAAAACATTGCTGCCCATATTTGACATAAGAAACAGGGAGTAAAAGTCAAGGGGGAAAATGTTCAGCAGTATTACCCACAGCAACGCCAGCCCTGCGGACAGCAGAGCGGGCTTTTTCTTTTTCCGGAGAATATCGGGCATTGCCGTTGTTTCGGGAGCTGCCGCCCTTTCAGCAGCTTTCTTTTCACTCATGCTAACTGCCGCCCCAGTTCAAAGGCCTTCAGGTTTACGTTAAGGACTTTCGGAGGGACGCATTGCTTTAACGCCTCTATCCAGACTTCTTCGGGAAATTCCGTACTTTTGGAGACCATTCCCATAAGCACCACGTTTACAGCTTTGGGCGTTCCCGCTTGTATTGCAGGGGAGAGTGCGTCCGCTGCTGTAATGTCAATGCCCATTGCCTTTATCTTCTCCGCAATGTTTTCCGGATATTTCACAGCCCCCGTAATAACCGGCATAGGCTCTGTCTGTTGGGTGTTGGTAATGAGTTTGCCGCCCTTTTTAAGGTACGGCAGACATCTTGCCGCTTCGAGTATCTCAAAGGAGATTATAAGGTCAGCCTGCCCCTTTTCGATTATGGGGGAGGCTACTTTGTCCCCGTAGCGGACATAGGTCACCACCGAACCGCCTCTCTGGCTCATGCCGTGAACCTCGCTTACCTTTACGTCATATCCCTTTGTCAGCAGTACGCTGCCTATAATACGGCTTGCAAGCAGCGTTCCCTGACCGCCCACGCCCGCTATCATTATCGATCTTGTTTCCATGCTCAAAAACTCCTTCATATATTTTCGGGAAAAAGTTTATCTTTTCGCCAGCTTTGCCACGCCCGCAGCCGCTCCGATAATGCCGAAAAGATAGCTTTGCACCAAAGAACCGTTGAAATCGCTCTTTATCTCCAGAAGCTCCGCAAAGGTGTTGAAATGCCGTATGCAGTCAAAGAGAGTGATCTCAGTCTCCTCCTTCAAAACGTCGTATAACTCCCACGACCATGTGAACCGTTCGCAAAGATAAATATTCACAAGCATTACGACCCCGCAGATGATAACAGCAGCCGGTAAATTCATATCCGGGCTGTCTTTTGTGAAGCGTTCGAAAGCGATAAGCTCGCCCAGTATCATAAAAAATCCCGCTATTGCCGCCACCACTCCTATTTTGCCCAGTACCACCCACAGTATCATTGCGGGTATTGAGCCTACAATAGCTCCCAGAAGCCCTTTGAGCAAAACAATTGGCGTGGAAGGTCTGTTTTCGTTACCCATAATCCTTTTCTCCTTTTTGTTAAATATTGATATGTTTATCCCCGCCATGGGCGGGGATAAACCGCCCAACATAAAGATTTGTAAAACCTGCGGATTATTGAAAAGCGATTTTATCGGCTTTTCCTTATGTTTACTTTATCGCTTCAAACCTGCAAAGCTCGCCGCAAACGCCGCAGCCAACGCAAAGGGTATTGTCTATTTTTGCCTTTCCCGTTGACATGGATATGGCGGGGCAGCCTATTTTCATACAAGCCTTGCAGGAGCGGCATTTGTCCGCTTCAACTGCGGCGGGAGGGTTGTGTTTTACGGATTTGAGCAGGGCGCAGGGGCGGCGGGTGATTATTACCGAGGGCGCATTTGCCGCCAGTTCCTCTTTTATCGCATCTTCCGTTGCTTTAAGGTCGTAGGGGTCGACAACTCTTACACTGTCTATCCCCACAGCCCGACAGACCGCCTCTATATCCACCGCCGAGGCAGGGTCGCCCTTGATGTTAAAGCCGTTGGCGGGGTTGTTCTGGTGTCCTGTCATTCCGGTAATGGAGTTGTCAAGGATAATAACGGTGGAATTTGTGGCGTTGTAGGCTATGTTTATAAGCCCGGTTATCCCCGAATGGATAAAGGTGGAGTCGCCTATTACGGCAACGGCTTTTCCCTCAAATTCGCCGGGGGTCGTCATATTTCTTGCCGTGTTGAAGCCGTGGAGACCGCTGACGGACGCTCCCATGCAGATAGTGCTGTCCATGGCGTTCAGGGGGGCAGCCGCCCCCAAGGTATAGCAGCCTATATCCCCGCTGACGGTAACCCCCAGCTT
>JAMOZU010000173.1:0-1220 GCA_023667745.1 Ruminococcus sp. | reverse complement strand
GTAGAACAGCCCCCTGTGAGGACAGCCAGCGCACATTACCGGCGGACGCACGGGGACGTTTTCCGGATATTCCGTGTACTCCCGCTTTTCTCCCGTTATCTTCTCCCGCAGATAGTCCGGGGAATATTCGCCTATGTAGGTAAAAAGCTCCTTTCCTATGGGAGAAAGCCCTATCTTGCGGCAGTGAGTTTCGATTATATCGTCAAGCTCTTCTATAACGTACAGCTTATCCACAGTTGCCGCAAAGTCCTTGATTAGCTTTTCCGGCAGGGGATTTATCAGCCCCAGTTTAAGGTAGCTTGCCTTGTCTCCGAAAGCCTCTCTGGCGTATTGATAGGAAATGCCCGATGTGATTATGCCAATATTCCCGCCCTTTTCCACACGGTTGAAAGGGCAGTTTTCCGCATATTCCCCCAAAGCCTCCGTCCGCTTTTCTATTATGGCATGGCGTTGGCGGGCGTTGGCGGGCATCATAACGTATTTTTCGCTGTTTTTCTTATACTCGCCTATGTTATGGGGAACTCGTTCCCCCTCTTCCGCAACGCTCTGGGAATGGGCGATACGGGTGGTGAGCCGCAGTATCACGGGAGTATCGAACCTTTCCGAAAGCTCGTAAGCCGCCTTTGTGTATTCGAGGCACTCCGCCGAGTCCGAAGGCTCTAACAGGGGGACTTTGGCGGCTATGGCATAGTGGCGGCTGTCCTGCTCGTTCTGGCTGGAGTGCATTCCCGGGTCGTCGGCAACGCCTATGACAAGCCCGCCCGTAACGCCGGAATAGCTTGCGGTAAAAAGCGGGTCGGCGGCGACGTTCAGTCCCACGTGCTTCATTCCGCAGAAAGCCCTTGCTCCCGCTATGGACGCTCCCACGGCGGACTCGCAGGCGACCTTTTCATTGGGCGCCCACTCGCTGTGCATTTCGGTGTATTTGGCGGCAAACTCGGTTATCTCCGTGCTGGGCGTTCCGGGGTAGGAGGACACCACGTCAACTCCCGCCTCGTAAAGCCCTCTGGCGACAGCCATGTTGCCGAGCATTAGTTTTGGCATGATAAATTAACCTCCGTGTAAGTTTATGTTAAAGTCGGTACACTCTTGATTATAGCACATTTCTCGGTTTATGTCCACAGGAAAAAGCGGACATATTTATTTCGGTTTTTCTCGGTTCATATTTCGGAAAAATTTTCCGCAGCCGTTATGTCAGCTTTCCACCGCAATTTCCAGAA
>JAMOZU010000172.1 GCA_023667745.1 Ruminococcus sp. | reverse complement strand
TATTATCTTGCCGTAAAAGACGGTTCGGTTGCCCAATGCTATTGGGCAAAAGATACCGACTTTTCCGTACTTGCCGATGATCTTACGGCGGCTCTCGAAAAGGGCGAGCCTCTTTCCCACATAACTACCGGCGGACTCCCCATAGGCGGCTATCCCGCAATCGTTACCGAGTGCCGCACAACCGGGCAGATAATAAAAGACGAGCTGCCCTATATCGCCTTTGACTGGCTCCCGCTTATTCTGATGATAATTCTTCACCTTGCAATTATCATAATAAAAATAATAAAAAAATTTATAATAAAATTAAAATCAAAGCAGGAAATCACAGTCACGAGCAAGTGAACGAGTGAACGAAATATACCTTGTGAACAAAGGAGCTTTCAACTATGCTTATCGAAGAATGCACCAACGAACTTGTAAATCATATCCTCCCCTTCTGGAACGCTCTGCGGGATGATGAAAACGGCGGATTTTACGGTCAGATGGATAACGACCACAACGTTGACAAAAAGGGAACGAAAGGCGTTATCCTCAATTCCCGCATACTCTGGTTCTATTCCGAGTGCTGCCGTGTTCTCTCAAAGGAACGTCCGGATATTTACGGGGATATAAAAGAGACCCTTTTATCCAACGCGTGCCATGCCTATGAATTTCTGCGGGACAAATGCGTTGACCGTGAAAACGGCGGCGTATACTGGCTGATGAATTATGACGGCAGCGTAAACGACAGCATGAAACACACCTACAATCAGGCATTCGCCATTTACGCTCTTTCCGCATACTACCTTGTCACCGAGGAAAAGCAAGCTTTGGACCTTGCCTTCACCCTCTTTGACACCGTGGAAGAAAAATGTACAGATGACATTGCCTATATGGAAGCCTTCGACCGAAACTGGCAGCTTATCGAAAACGACGCATTAAGCGAAAACGGACTTATGGCGGACAAGACCATGAACACCGTCCTCCACCTTATCGAGGGCTATACCGTCCTCCTGAAAGCCTCCGGGGACGAACGGGTAAAATCCCGCCTGAAATTCCTTCTGGACATCACCGAAACCAAAATATTCGACAGAGAGAACAACAAGCTCCTTGTCTTTTTCGACCGTGAGCTTAACGTTATCGGCGATATCCACTCTTACGGACACGACATCGAAGCAACTTGGCTTATCGACCGTGCCTGCGAGGTCTTGGGCGACCCCGCCTATATCGAAAAATGGCGGGCTGTCAACCTGCGTATCTCCAACAACATCTACAATATCGCCCTTGAAAACGGCGCACTCAACAACGAGCGGGAGAACGACAAGATAGACAAAAAGCGGGTATGGTGGGTACAGGCGGAAACCATAGTGGGCTTTATAAATGCCTTCCGACAATCCGCCAAAACCATAATGCCGACCCTTCAGTCGGGCGAGCATGAGAAATTCCTCAACGCCGTCCGAGATGTGTGGAACTGGATAAAGACCCGCCAGATAGACAGCCGCCCCGGCGGCGAATGGTGGGCGGAGGTGGACTTTGAGGGAAACCCCATGCCCAAGGTCACCATGGTAAACGAGTGGAAATGCCCCTATCATAACGGCCGAATGTGCCTTGAAGTCATCTCACGGGGTATTGATGTGCCGTAAACCGAAAAACAACACCGTGCAGAGGCTTTTGATAGAAGGGAAACGCCGGCAGATATCCGGTGAATTTCCGCCGTAAGTTTTGGCGGCGTTTTCAGAGGAAAAAGAAAAATACGAAAGGGAATGTGAATTATGCTTATCAACGCAAAAGAGGAAATCGTAAAAAACAGGATAGAGGTACTGCTCAAAGACTACGACTGCTGCAAATGCGAAAAATGCGTGGAAGATATGATGGCACTGGCTCTCAACAGCCTTGCCCCCGCCTATGTCAGCACCAGCAAAGGCGAGCTGTTCAAGCGTATCGACAGCACCATTCTCCAGAACTCCACAGACATTGACATCGAGGTAATAAAAGCTATTGAAACGGTAAGCGAAAATCCCAATCATTAATAGAGGTTAGAAGTTAGAGGTAAGAGGTTAGAGAAGCGCACTTCAAAAATCAGCGTGAGACTTGTCACACCGTGATAAGTCACCCTGCAAGAAATATACCGGCGAAGCTCACATCGGCGGCGAATGTAAATGCTTGGAAAGGGTTGCAATTTTGCCTTGTGCTTTATAAATATATTATAGCATACTCCTGCTCCAACTGTCAATAGCTCTGCGCAAATATTTTCTGTGAATACATATTTTCTCTCTTTTGCACAAAATTAAGCATATTTTTTTGTGTATATTTTGCTATGCAATTTTTCGTTTGCGGAATGGTGAAAAATAAAAGTGTAAAGCCCTCTCAATTTCAGGACTTTACACCTTTTGAATTTTTCCCAAGCTGTCACGGAGTTGCCTGTGAGCAGTTTCCGACCGGCTGACCGGAAATTTTCGGGATAGTCGGGAGTTTCGCAAGCAATGAGGTGTCCGACGAGTAAATATATTTTATCGCAGTTACAATTTCATCACCCGTTAAACCAAGTTTCTCAAACACGTTGATTATGTTTACCGTTTCGGTCATATTCACATCATTCACCGCCTTCACCTTCCTTTGTAAAATTGCTTTCGGTGGTTATGATTATATTATATCAAATTTATTTTGCTTTATCAATATGTAAGTTATTCAAATTTCAATGCAGAACCGACTGCCTGAAAAAAGGAGGAATAATATGATAAGTTTTGACGAATACCTCGCCCAACAGCTTGAAGACCCCGAATTTAAAGCTGAGTATGACGCATTAGAGCCGGAGTTTGCGATAATACAGGCGATAATAGATGCCCGCAGATATAAAGGGCTTACGAAAAAGGAACTGTCCGAACGTTCGGGAATATCCCGCAGTGACATAAGCAAAATGAAAAACGGAAATGCAAACCCTTCTATCAAAACTCTTCAGCGGCTTGCCAATGCTATGGATATGTCCTTGAAAATCGAATTTGTTGCAAAATGAGCTTGAATTTTTACAATAAATTCACAAAATCATCTTGAAATATACATCAAACAATGTTATAATAATTTTGTAAAATCAAATAAATCCTATGATCAAAAGCAAGTAACCGGCGAAAGGTTGTCCCAGAGAGCGGCGCAAAGGTGGGAACGCTGCACAAACAGCGGCGGCGAATGGGTTTGTGAGGAGCAGGACGAACATGTCATGCAGTCGGCGTATGCCGGTAAGCGGCGGGCATAAGTATTCCGAGCCGTATTTCCTGCGTAAAGGGAAAGGGTATTGATGCGTTAAGCTGCGTACTTTTATGATGAAAAGTCACGGACTGTTGCGGCGTTATCGGTATGGGTAACGCTTTAAATTTTTAAGCGGCTTGAATGCCCCGCCGTGAACCGTGAAATATGAGCTGCGGACTTTAACGTATTTGTCCCCGATAAAAAGAGATGTTTTTGCGTTTCCGCAATGTTTTTGCGATACCGCAAAAAACGTAAAAAGGGTGGCACCGCGATAGAATGAAAATCTGTCGTCCCTTTGAAAATGCAATTAAGACTGCGTTTTCAAAGGGGCGGCTTTATTATCGAAAGGAGAATTACCTATGTACCCAAGCCTTGAAGAAGCAAAACAGCTGCTTAAAAGTTACGGCACAGTTCCCGTGTTCCACGAGCTGCTGACCGACAATTTCACCCCCGTGAGAATGTTCGCCATATTAAAGGAAAATTACGAGAACTGCTTTATCCTGGAATCGGTGGATAACTCCAACCAATGGGGGCGGTATTCCTATATCGGGCTTAACCCCAAGCTGGAAATTCGGGTCACCGACAAAAAAGCCGAGTTCATATACACCGACGGCAGGCGGGAGGAAAAGGACGGCTCAGACCCCATAGGACTGTTTTCGGGACTTATGGAAAAATACCGTTCCCCCAAATTTATCGGCAGACCCAAGCTCACAGGCGGACTTATCGGCTATTTCGGCTACGATATGGCAAGATACTACGAGAAAAAGCTGTACGGCAAATCCCCCAAGGACGACCTTAAAATGCCCGATGCCAATATGTTCATCTATAACGAGCTTGTGGCATACGACCACCTGTCAAACAGAGCTTCGATAATTTTAGGCATGGTAAAAGAGGAAATAGACCGGCAGGCAGAACGCACAGGGACAACCTTCGACCAAGCGGCGGAATATATCTACAACTCCCTTGCCGACAGAGCCGATAAACTGGGCAAGCTCCTGACCCGCTATACACCCGAACCCGCCCCCCGAACCCTCACCCCCGCCAAGCTCAATATCACTTCCAATTATACCAAAGAAGAGTATATGGCAATGGTGGAAAAATGCAGGGAACATATCCTGAACGGCGATATAAGCCAGATAGTCCCCTCTCAGCGTTTTGAAGCGGACAATCCCCCCGACCCCTTCGACGTTTACCGTATGCTCCGCTCCACAAACCCCTCTCCTTATCTCTATTTCTTTGACCATAAGGAATATTCCATAGCGGGAGCGTCCCCGGAAATGCTTGTAAGCGTCTGCGACGGGAAGATACTCAATAAACCCATAGCGGGAACGTCCCCCAGAGGAGCTACCGCCGAGGAAGATACGGAGCTTGAAAACAAGCTCACCCATGACCCCAAGGAGATAGCCGAACACAGCATGCTGGTTGACTTAGGGCGCAACGACGTGGGACGGGTGAGCAAAACAGGCAGCGTAAAAGTAACCGAGTTTATGCGGGTGGAGCGGTATTCCAAAGTAATGCACCTGGTGTCGGACGTGGAAGGGGTCTTGCGGGAGGATAAGACCCCCGTGGACGCATTGATGTCCGTCCTCCCCGCAGGCACGCTGTCGGGCGCACCGAAAATAAAAGCAATGGAAATAATCGACAGCATAGAGAACGTCAAGCGGGGACTTTACGGCGGCACGGTGGGCTATATGGCATGGAACGGCGATATAGACACATGTATCGCTATCCGCACAGTCCTTTTCAGGAACGGGAAAGCCTATGTGCAGGCAGGCGGGGGAGTGGTCTATGACAGCGACCCGGAGAACGAGTACAACGAAACATGCCGCAAAGCCGCAGCCGTCCTGAACGCCCTTGAAAAAGCAGCAGAGATCAGTTAATAGTTAATAGTTAATAGTTAATAGTTGTAAGGCTGACAAGACGAGTAAAGCTTTGCATGAGCAATATCGCTGCTCTGGGGGGGTCCAGGGGGTTCAACTCCCTGGCGGGTCAAGGGCAGAGCCCTTGTGGGGTTTGGGGCAAAGCCCCACGGCGTAAGCCGCTGTTACTAACAAAGTGTTGCAGGCTAAAGCAATGCACGAGCAAGTAACCTCAACCGCCGCCCGACCGCCGAAAAAGCGTTTTGAAAGATGTGAGCATCACAAAACAATTAACAATAACCAAGCAAGTAACGGTCGGTGCGACATGCAACTAAAGTTGCTCGGCATAGCGTGTGCG
>JAMOZU010000171.1 GCA_023667745.1 Ruminococcus sp. | reverse complement strand
TACAGCAGCTTATAGTATCGGTGGGATTTACTTTCATTCAAAGAGCCGTCAACAGTTACGGAGAGTCTATGACAGCCTCGTTTACGGTGGCTCAAAAGGTTGAAACATATATGACATTGCCCGCAAGCGCGCTTATGACCACGCAAGCCACTTACACGGGGCAGAATATCGGCGCAAAAAAGCTCGACAGGGTAATAACCGGAGCTAAACAGACCGTGGTTATTTCGGAAATAATTTCCGTATTCATTCTGATGTTGGCGTTTATTTTTGCAAAGCAGATAGTGACCGCTTTCGGTTTGGGGGAAGAGGCTGTGGGTTACTGTACGGCTCACGTTCGGTGCGTTGCGGTCTGCCTGGTGATCTTTGCCGCATATTTTCCGCTGCTGGGGCTTTTTCAAGGAGCGGACAACGCATTGTACGCAACCTTTGTGGCAACAATGGCACTGGCGGTAAGGGTAGCTTCAACATACGCCCTGCAGCCGATTCCCGCCATAAGCTACAGAATGATCTGGTGGAATACTGTAATCGGCTGGGAGCTTGGCTGTATCATCACATGGGTGCATTTCCTGCGGGGAAAATGGAAGAAAAAAGCCATTGAAACCGTTTAGGAATGAATATAAAACAATAAAATTTTTTAGGAGGAACTTACTATGAAAAAAACAATTATCACGGTAGGCGCAGGAAAAGGTCTCGGCAACGGCGTTGCGAAAAAGTTCGGAAAGAATGATTTCCGTGTAATTCTTATGGCAAGAAACGAGGAGCATCTGAAAGAATATGCCTCGGATTTTGCCGAGAAAGGCATTGAGGTGTACACCAAAGCGGCGGACGTATCAGACTTTGCCGCATTTGAAAAGGCGTTCAGAGATGTTGTTGACGAGTACGGTACGCCCGATGTGCTGTTTTACAATGTGGGAATTACCGCAGCGGACGAGGGCATTGAAATTACCCCCCAAACCCTTGTTGACAGATACGCTGTTGACGTTGCGGGAGCGTACAACTGCATAAAACTTATCGACACGGCAGAATTTGCGGAAAAGAAAGGCGCAATTCTTGTAACCGGCGGCGGACTTGCTTTACAGCCATATGCGGGCTATCTTCCCCTTTCTATGGATAAGGCTGCCTTGCGTGCAATGGTTCAGGCTCTTGCGCCCGTTTTGAAAGAAAAGGGAATTTATATCGGTACGGTTCAGGTGACGGGGGTTATCGGTTCAAACGACCATTTTGCGCCCAAAACAATTGCGGAGGAATTTTGGAAACTGTACACAAAGCGGGAAACCAACGAGATCGTTTATTAAGGAGAATTGCCGATGAATAAAAAGATTATCCTGCTCAACGGCGCTGCAAGGGAAAACGGCAGTACCGCAGAGCTTGTCAAGGCATTTGCGGAGGGGGCGGAATCGGCGGGAAATACCGTACATATTTTTAACCTTGACAAAATGGAAATTCATAGCTGTAAGGGCTGTTTGAGGGCGGGGAAAAATTCAAAAAGCCCGTGCAGCCAAAAGGACGATATGGATAATATCTACGCCGAATTTGAAAGCGCGGACGTGGTTGCGTTCGCTTCCTCGCTGTATTTCTGGACGGTGACCGGCACGCTCAAAACCGCCGCAGACAGGCTGTATGCGGAACTTGAATGTCTGGGGTACGGCAAATTCCCGAAAGAAAGCGTATTGCTTATGACAGCGGGCGGCGGGGATTATTCCCAGGCGGTGACCTGGTATCGCACATACGAGAAAAATCTCGGTTGGAAGAATCTGGGCGAGGTGTTGGGCAAAGGTAAAACCAAAGAAGCCTATCGCCTTGGTAAAACACTCTGACAGCATATCCCAACATCAAAAAACCCCCCGCCGTACAGCGGGGGATTAAAATATCTAGCCTCTAGCTCTCTTACCTCTAGCCGCTAACCGGGAAAATCTTATCCCCCGCCATATCCCTCATCTTGTTCACCGCAGGCTTCAGGTCATCCATGCTGCCGCAGTTGTCAACGCCGTTGGAAGTCCATGCCATAACGCCGTTCCAGCCGTTGTTGTAGGCGTTTTCATAGTCCTGGTCGGCTGTCCTGCCGCTTTCGCTCAAAACTGCCGCCTCCCCGATAACAGCGGGCTTTGTGCCGTCTAAGCCGAAATCGGTGGGAGTGGTCTCAAAGGGATAGCCCAAAAAGGAATTTTGCCAGAAATAATAGTGAGGAGAATAGAAGTCAAGATATGAGTTTTCCCCGGCAAGGCTTTGGAAAAATTCGTCGGAGAAGTAGTTGCCCTCGTATTTGTCGGAGTTGTATTTTACCATGCCCGCCCCAACCGTAACAAGCTCGTCGGAATTTTCGTGAACGGCGGCGGCGCATTTTGCAAAGAAATTGCACAGATGCTCCAACCCAACCTTGCCGCATTCATCGTTTTCATATACCCAGTCCGGCTCGTTCATCAGATCCACCGAGAACAGCATGGGACTGCTGCCGTAACGCTTTACAAAGGGGACAAGATATTTGTCGATATAATCCTGCGTTGCCTCGTCGCTTTGTATCATGGTGCGGTAGTTTTCGCAGCCTGAATTGCCGTCCTTGAAATGGTCGAAAGAAAGAATGGTCGCCATAATGTAAATGCCGTGCTTTTCCGCAAGGTCGAAAAGGGTGTCAAGGTCTTTCCAGTGCTGTTCGTCTATGGTGTGCACGGTGCCGTCGGACTTTAAGCGGACTATGCTCATGCCTGCGCAGTTTATCCATATGCGGGAGGCATTGACCCCCTCGTTATGGAGCATTTCAAAATGACTGTCCCAGAAATCCGGCTCGAAATTCCCGCCGAAATCGTTCCAGTTCTGCCAGGGGGTGTTTACGCCGTTTATCCACCATTCCTTGCCGTCTACGGTGAACTTCGTGCCGTCGACTTTCACCCGCATGGAGTCGTATTCTTCCGCCGAAAACGAGGAAGTCCAATCGCCTAAAACGCCCTCTTCGCCGTCGGTTTCGGTCGCCTGTCCGTCCGCTGTGTTTTCGGTGACCTCCGCATTATCGACAGTATCATTTCCGGCTATATCTCCGCTTTCTTTGCTCCCGCCGCATGCGGACAGGGAAAACGCCATAACAAGAGCCGTGAACAAGGCAAGATAACGCCTTGCGTTTTTAAGTCTATTCATATTTTTATCATTCCTTTCAAATTTAAATATCAGTTATCAGCAGTCCCCAAAGTTTTCGCCATATATTCCTTTAGCTTGCCGTAGCTTTCGTCGCTTATGATATGCTCTATCTTGCATGCGTCATGCTCGGCGTTTTCCGGGGAAACGCCCAGGAGCTTTTCAAAAAATGCCGTAATGGTAACATGCCGCTCGTAGACCGCCTCCGCCTTTGCCTGCCCCTTTTGGGTAAGGGCAATCCGCCCGCCTGTTTCCACGGTGATATAGCCGTTTTCCTTTAAGATGTTCATGGCTCGGCTTATGCTGGGCTTGGAATAGTTAAGCTCGTTGGCTATGTCTATGGAGCGGACATAGCCTGTTTTCCTGTGAAGCAGCAGGATAGTTTCCAGATAGTCCTCGCCGGATTCGTAGATCGCCAATTTTTTTACCTCCTGTTTATTTCTTTACGGTGTTTTCCCCGCCTCGGGAATTTACTTACAGCTTTATATTGTACAGGTCAAATTCCCGTTCGTCATTTTCAAAAAGAGAGGACTCCGTATCTTTATGGTAATAGCCGTCATATACGGTCATATCCGATTCCTCAAAATTCTCTCCGTCAAATTTGTATGTATAGCCGTTATCGCAAAGGAATGTGAAATACTTTCCCCCGGTGACAACAAGTCTCCCCTCTTTGTACAGCTGATACGGGTCGGAGATACGCTCGGAAACGATCCCGCTTTCCGATAAAGCCGCCGCCTGCTCCGCCGTGGGCCGAACTTTCTTTAAACCGCTGTATCTGCCGCTTTCGGGGTCATAGAAAAAGAGAGTGTGCATGTAAGCGGCATTATAGACGGATATAACGTTCATATCCTCATGAAGCTCCGTATGCCCCCAGAAAGCCAGCTCACATATAGGCTCGCCGTTCTCAAAGGAATACACCGCCGTTTTCATGCCGCCCATATTATGCCCGAAGTTGAACACTGCATGGGACTTGCCGTTTTCATATGACAGCACAAAGCAGTCCTCGTAATCCTGGGAGCATATGCCGCTAAGTATCACAGCCTCGCCTTTGCTGTTGACATACACCGGGATATGCGCCGATGCGTTCCCCGACCATTCAAACAGGCAGTCCGGGAGAAGTACCTGCAAAAGTATCAGCGTTTCCTCGTTCTCTCCGTCGAATTTTGCCCTGCGGCTGTATACGGAGTGCGCTTGAATATCCATCTCGCCCTCGTCGTTAAGATAAACATAATTCACCGACGCCCCCGCCAGCCAGTTTTCCTCCTCTGCCGCAAAAAACTCGCCGTCTTCGTAATACACCATTTCTTTCGCCCGCTCCAGAGCTTCCCTGTAATATTCCGACTGCCTGTATGCGGCGATCGCCGCTTCAAGGGCGGCAGGGTCGGGGTCTTCGCTGTCAAGGGCGGCAAAGCTCAAAAGGGAAATATCGTCAAAGGGCAAAGGTTCGGTTATCTCCGCTATGGTTTCGGGGGACGTTTCCTCCGTTGTTTCCGGGGACGTTTCATGAGGCGTTAAGACCTTTGCCGCCCAATCTTCCGATTCCTCGTCTTCGTTTACATTCACTTCACCGCCCGCATACGGGGAAGTCTCGCCTATGGGAGTGAGGGGCTTTGCGGCGACCTCGCTTGTTTGTTCCTCGGCGGACGTTTCGGAGACGTTTGACCCATCGGACTTGTCGGATATATCTGTTTCTTCCCCACTTGCCCCGCAGCCCGAACAGATAACAGCCGCTGTCATCAAAGGCAGGAGACGAAGGGGAAAACTGTATTTTTTCATAGATATGACCTTCTTTATATGAAATTCGGTTTTGAGCCGTTCTTAGTTTAAGGTGTTTTCCCCGCCGCAGGCGGGAAAACACCGAATGACAGCAATATCATTCATATAAAAATTATACCACATTTTCCTTTGTCTGTCAAGAGGATTGGAGATAAAAACTTCCCATAATTCAATGAGGTATTTGTATAAAACTCCGGCAAATTCCAAAAATAAAATTCCGCTGCGAAATTACAATAAAAAATGCGGTGGAATTCAGTATGAGAAATGATGTTCAAAAATGAACGAAAGGATTGGCAAAAACACGACCGCAATATCCAAAAAAGTAAAGTTACATTTTGAGACGCACAAAAACGGGTAGGTCAAATGCGAGGGGATATTCCAAAAACTGCCGAAAGCCCCTTATATGCCCAATGGCTGCCCTTCAATATGGCATTTTCGAGAAATATTCCTACATAAGAAACTTGCTTTGCATTAGCAAAACATCCGGAATTTACAAAAATATTACAAAAACTCCCCAAAAAAGTTACAACCGCAGCTGT
>JAMOZU010000170.1 GCA_023667745.1 Ruminococcus sp. | reverse complement strand
GGAGCTGCATATGCACACGAATATGTCCCAGATGGACGCTCTCACCCCTGCGGCAAAACTGATAGAAAGGGCGTATTCATGGGGACATAAGGCTGCCGCCATAACCGATCATGGGGGAGTTCAGGCGTTCCCCGAGGCGGCTGCGGCTTGCGGCGATATACGCAGAAACGGCGGGGAATTTAAAGTTATCTACGGCTGTGAGGCGTATTCGGTAAACGACATTGCGGACGCTGTAAAGCTGTGCGACGACGTTCCCATTAAGGGAAAGGTGATAGTGTTCGACCTGGAGACCACGGGCTTTTCTGCCGCAGGGGAGCGGATAATCGAATACGGAGCGGTAAAACTTGAAAATCTGGAGCAGGAGGAAGTGTTCTCCTCATTCTGCGACCCCGAAAAGCCGCTTCCGGAAAGGATAACAAAGCTCACGGGGATAACGCCCGAAATGCTGGAGGGTGCGCCCTCGCAGAAAGAGGCGTTGGAAAAGTTTATAGAGTTCTGCGGGGAAAAGCCCGTACTTATCGCCCATAATGCGGGGTTCGACACGGCGTTTATAAAGGCGGAATGCGTAAGGCAGGGGATAGATTTCAAGTTCACCGCGGTGGACACCCTTGTTATTTGCAGGAGCATTCTTACGGATATAAAGCGGCATAAGCTGGATACTGTGGCAAGGCATCTGGGGCTTGGGGAATTTGATCATCACAGGGCTATCGACGATGCAAAGATGCTTGGGCGGGTATTTGCAAAACTGGCGGCAAAGCTGACAGAGGAACACGGCTGCGTTAATATAAGCGATATTAACAGGGTGATGAAAGGGGCTGACCCGAAAAATCTCAAGCCCTATCATCAGATACTGCTGGCAAGAAACAATGCGGGGCTGAAAAATCTGTACAAGCTGGTTTCCTGCGGGCAGATAAAATATTACAGCAGAAGACCCCGCATTCCCATGTCCGAACTTATCGCTCACAGGGACGGGCTTATTGTGGGGAGTGCCTGCGAGTCGGGGGAATTGTATTCGGCGGTAAGGGACGGTCGCCCCTGGGACGTTCTCTGCGACATTGCTTCATTTTACGATTATCTGGAGATCCAGCCCTGTATGAACAACGAGTTCCTTATAAGAGGGGACGAATATGACAATATCACCTCCGTTGAGGACTTGCAGGAGCTTAACAGGACTATCGTAAAACTGGGAGAGGCGTTGGATATCCCGGTAGTTGCCACCTGCGACGTGCATTTTATGAATCCGGAGGACGAGGTTTTCCGCAAAATGCTTATGTATGACAAGTTTGACGACGCCGAAAATCAGCCGCCTTTGTATCTGCGTACCACAAATGAAATGCTTGATGAATTTGAGTATCTTGGAAAGGAAAAGGCTTATGAGGTGGTAGTTACCAACACCAATCTTATTGCGGATATGATAGACCCGGACATTGTACCCATTCCCCCCGGAACGTACACCCCCACCATGGAAAACGCCGAGGAAGACCTGACACGTATCACATGGGAGCGGGCGAAAGCCACTTACGGCGACCCGCTGCCGCAAATAGTAAAGGACAGGCTGGATAAGGAGCTTGGGTCTATTATCAAGAACGGCTTCTCGGTGCTGTATATGATAGCCCAGAAACTGGTGGCAAACTCCAACGAGAACGGCTATCAGGTGGGTTCGAGAGGTTCGGTGGGTTCATCGTTTGTGGCGAATATGTCGGGAATTTCCGAGGTAAACGCACTGCCGCCTCATTATCTGTGTCCCAAATGCAAAAACAGCGAGTTCATAACCGACGGTTCTTACGGTTCGGGGTACGACCTGCCGCCGAAAAAATGCCCCAAATGCGGAGCGGAATATATAAGAGAGGGGCATGACATTCCCTTTGAGACCTTCCTTGGATTCAACGGCGACAAAGCCCCGGATATCGACCTTAACTTTTCGGGAGAATATCAGACAAACGCCCACAAGTACACCGAGACCCTTTTCGGCAGCGAGAATGTGTTCAAGGCGGGGACTATAGGCACTGTGGCGGAAAAGACCGCTTACGGATATGTAAAGCATTATCTTGACGCTGTTGGCAGGAAGGTGTCGAGAGCGGAGGAAAACAGGCTGACCATAGGCTGTACGGGAGTTAAGCGCACCACAGGGCAGCACCCGGGGGGAATGGTGGTAGTTCCCGCAGATTACGAGGTGTACGATTTTACCCCCGTTCAGCACCCTGCGGAAGACCCCAGGTCCATATTCGTCACCACTCACTTTGACTTTAACTCTCTTCACGACACTATCCTTAAACTGGATGAACTGGGGCATGATGTTCCCACGCTGTACAAGCATCTGGAGGATATGACGGGAGTTATGACAAAGGATATTTTCCCTGCGGACGATAAGGTCATGAGCTTATATTTATCCCCGGAGGCGTTGGGGGTGACCCCGGAGGAGATAGGCTGGTCAACGGGGACGCTGGCTATCCCCGAAATGGGAACGAACTTTGCCATGCAGATGCTTATTGAGGCAAAGCCGACGAAATTTTCCGACCTGCTTCAGATATCCGGGCTGTCCCACGGCACGGACGTATGGCTCGGCAATGCACAGGAGCTTATCAGAAGCGGCACTTGCACCATTTCCGACGTTATCGGCTGCCGCGACGGAATTATGACCTATCTTATCTATCACGGCATGGATCCGAACCTTTCCTTTAAAATAATGGAGATAACCAGAAAGGGAAAAGCCCCTAAGCTGCTGACGGAGGAGATGAAGCAGAGCATGAGGGAGCATAACGTCCCCGAATGGTATATCGACAGCTGCCTTAAGATAAAATACATGTTCCCCAAGGCGCATGCGGCGGCGTATGTTATTGCGGCGAACAAACTGGCGTGGTACAAGGTGTACTATCCGCTGGAGTTTTACGCTACCATATTCACCGTGCGGGGAGAGGATTTTGACGCAGAGGTTGTTATGGCCGGCAGGTCTGCGGTCAAAATGAGAATGAACGAGATAAAGAACAAGGGCAACGACAAGACCGCCAAGGACAACGGCATTTACGAAATCCTGCTGATAGTAAACGAGATGATGGCGAGGGGATATGATTTTCTGCCCATTGACATTATGAAATCGGACGCTGTTCGGTACAAGGTGGAGGACGGAAAACTGCGGCTGCCGCTGTCTTCGGCAACGGGGGTAAGTCCGGGAGCGGCGGAGGCTATTGCAAGGGCTGTTTCGGAGGGGGATTTTATCTCGGTGGACGAATTGCAGGACAAGAGCAATGCCCCAAGCACGGTTATAGAAAAGCTGGTGCAGATAGGGGCTATGGGAGATCTGCCCGAATCCAATCAGATATCGTTGTTTTAAAGGGGATTCGGCGTAAAGCGGACATAACGGGAAAGCCTTGCAAAAGCAAGTGTTCCCGGCCGCCGACCGCTCGGCAAATCGGCTCATTACAAAAATAATACCGACAGGAGTGACCTAAATGAAAACACTTTACCTTGACTGTTCCATGGGAGCGGCGGGCGATATGCTGGCGGCGGCTCTTTTGGAGCTTATTCCGGACAGGGATAAATTTATCGGGAGAATGAACAGACTTGGCATACCGGGGGTAAGCGTTAAAAAGGAGACTGCCGTAAAATGCGGTATAACGGGAACGCATTTTTCCGTTGCGGTCAACGGCGAGGAGGAGGAAAGCGTTGATGTTCACTATAGCGAACATCATCATGAGCATGAACATGAACATCATCACGAACACGACCACGAGCATCATCACGACCATGAACATCACCGCCACACCTCACTTCACGACATTCACCACATAATTTCTCATCTTGACATTCCCGAAAATGTCAAAAAAGACATAACAGCAGTGTACACCCTTATCGCCCAAGCGGAAAGCCATGTTCACGGCAGGACGGTTGAGGAGATACATTTCCATGAGGTGGGGACTATGGACGCTGTTGCGGATATAACGGCGGTGTGCCTGCTGATGGATATGATAAAGCCGGACAGAGTGACGGTCTCGCCTGTCCATGCGGGTAGCGGACAGGTAAAATGCGCCCACGGCATACTTCCCGTACCCGCTCCGGCAACGGCGCATATTTTGCGGGGCGTTCCCGTTTACGGCGGGAATATCCAAGGAGAGCTGTGTACTCCCACGGGAGCGGCTCTCCTGAAACATTTCGCCGACAGTTTCGGGAATATGCCCCCTATGACGGTGAACTCCATAGGTTACGGCATGGGGAAAAAGGACTTTGAGGCGGCTAACTGCGTCAGGGCTATGCTGGGGGAAATAAACGGCAGTATGTCCGATACGGTCACCGAGCTTTCCTGCAATATCGATGATATGACGGGGGAAGCACTGGGCTTTGCCATGGAAATCCTTCTTGACAGCGGCGCACTTGATGTTTACACAGTCCCCATAGGCATGAAAAAATCCCGTCCGGGAGTAATGCTCAAAGTCCTCTGCCGCACCGAAGACAAGGAAAAAACAGCGGGGCTTATCTTTAAGCACACCGCCACCATAGGAATAAGGGAGCGGGAAATACGCCGCCTTACCCTTGCCCGCAGGGAGGAAATCATTGAAACCCCTTACGGAAATGTGCGCAAAAAAATATCCTCCGGTTACGGCGTAACAAGGGAAAAATTCGAGTATGAGGATATTGCCCGCATAGCCCGCAAAGAGGATATGTCTCTTGAAGAAGCCGCGAATAAATTAAATGGCAAAGGAGAAAATTTGCGGTGAAAATGAAAAAAATATTATCCCTGCTGACAGCGGCGGCAGTATGCGCCGTGTTTGCGGCTTGGTCGGGGAACGGGGAAACGGCAGCCCCGGAAAATACGGCAAATATGCAGAACGGCAGCGAAAACGGGAACACCCCCGTTAAAGACAGCGTTGTTATAGCCATAGGCTCGGAACCGGAGACCCTCGACCCCACAAAGGGCTGGGGACACGGCAATTCTCCCATAATCCAGAGCACCCTTGTAAAATACACCGCCGACCTTGCCTTTGAAAACGACCTTGCCACAAGCTATGAACTGTCTCCCGACGGTCTTACATGGACGTTCACATTAAGGGACGATGTTACATTCTCCGACGGCGAAAGGCTCACCGCCCAAGATGCCGCCTTTACCCTCAACACCGCCAAAGCCGCCCAAGGCTCGGT
Organism: Ruminococcus sp.; assembly: GCA_023667745.1. GTDB lineage: Bacteria > Bacillota > Clostridia > Oscillospirales > Ruminococcaceae > Huintestinicola. The sequence continues at coordinate 316 of JAMOZU010000170.1, read as the reverse complement.
TGACCTTACATATATGGAAAAAGCCGAAGCGGCGGACGATGCGACTTTAGCCGTTACCCTGTCAAAGCCCACATCCGTTTTCCTCAATACCATAGCCTCCGTGGGGATAGTCCCCGAACACGCCTATAACGAGGATTACGGCAGGTCTCCCATAGGTTCGGGACCTTATAAGCTGGTTGAATGGAAACCGGGGAAGCAGATTATGTTTACCGCCAATGAAAGCTATTACGGGAATCCGCCCAAAATAAAAAATGTCACCGTGGTGTTTATGTCCGAGGACGCGTCACTGGCTGCGGTAAAGGCGGGGCAGGCGGAT
>JAMOZU010000016.1 GCA_023667745.1 Ruminococcus sp. | reverse complement strand
TTTTAACATATTGATAATTCAAAAAGAGATATAAAAAAAGCTATTCCATAAAATCAGCGAAAAAAGTCTTGACAAATAAAGAAAAAGAAGGGCGTGATAATACAAATCCCTCGTTGAATTATGGGACTTAAGCCGCCGCAAAAATTCTTTCAACAATATTTTCAACATAAAATTTATGCAATTTTGAAAAAAAAAAAAAAAACTTTCGTTCATATTTACGGTTGAGATTTTTTGGGGAATATGGTATAATTATTGTGTACAATAATATGTCCGGGGTTTTCCCTGTGCAGGGCGTGCAGAGTTTTGGGGAGAATGCCGGGGCGTTAATTTAAGGAGGATGATTTTTTATGAAGCTGAAAAAACTCTTGGCGGGCGTTACGGCGGCTGCCTTGGCGGTCGGGCTTGTGGCGGTTACGCCGCTGATGACGAGTGCGGCTGCGCTTTCGGAAGCTCCTGAAGGTACTGAAGCAATGTTGTATTATTCGCCGACCGTAAATTCAGTTAAGATTGAAGGCTGGGGCGATAAAAATGTAAGCATTCCTGGTGTCCCTTCTGATATAATGAGCGATTCCAATGCTTATGTTAAGATTTCAATGTCAAATATGGGGACATACACGGGTGATGATGGGAGTACATCTTCGTTTGATGATGTAATGACATGGTCTGGCATTGAAGACTGGCTTACAATAATGAAGTGGTATAATAACTACAGTGAAGAATTTGAAGTTAGTTATCTTCCGGTTGTTGGTAGTACAACTGAAAATGCTATAGTGTATGTACCTATTTCAGAAGTTAAAGCAGATCAATATAATCAAATTGCCGGAAATTTACAGGGAGGACATCTTTCGGAAGTTACTTTTGACAAGCTTGAAATAGTTAAAGTTGATCCGCAAGGCACTGAGTATGCGGCTCAGGTAATTGAAGTACCTGAGAAAGTTGCCGATAGTGATAATTACGTTTTGTCCGGAGCGTTTGACAAAACTAAGGTTAGCGGTTCGCTGGCTCGTGTTGAAGTTAAATGGTCTGTATCAGGGCTTTCAAATGGCTATGACGCAGGAATTAAGTTGTCAGATGAAACTCAAAATGCTGATTATGGTACACGAAGCGGTATTGTAACAGATGGTCAGCAAACAACCGTATTTTTGCTTAGCGATATTAGTGATGTTTCTCTTGTGAAATCAATTGTAACTTGGGGTGGAGTGACTATTGATTCCATCACTGCTTACAATGCCAAGAGTGCAGGAGATGTTTACACTCCTCCTGTTACCGAAGTTGCTGTTGAAAGCGTAACTGTTGCACCCACAACTGTTTCCCTTAAAATAGACGAAACAGCTACTGTTAAAGCAACAGTGTCTCCCGAAAACGCAACCGACAAAACGGTTACTTGGACTACTTCCAACGCAAGTGTTGCAACCGTAAAGAACGGCGTTGTTACAGGCGTTTCCGCAGGTACGGCTACCATTACAGCCACAGCGGGCGAAAAATCCGCAACGGTTGCTGTTACCATAAGCGAAGAAAAACTTGCAAATATCGAATATCAGGGCTATGAGCTTACCGACGGCGGAAAAGTTTCCGTAACCGCTGCCGCTGATGAGACCCTTGCAAGCCTTAATTCTGCTATTGCAGAAAAAATCAAGGATATGGGCATTACTCTTAAGGATTCCGCAGGAGCTAATGACAAGGTAGTCGGCGCGCTTGAGGACAATGTTGCTCTCAAGGATTACAGCTCCGTGAAACTTGAAAACGGCATTTACGAGGTTACAGCAACCGTAAACGTAGGTGCTCTCATCAGAGAAGATGACCTTTACTATCCCGCAGGGGCTACAATTGGTGATTCCAAGAATGCAGTTAAGTCTATCGATGTTACCGTAAGCGTTACGGTAAGCGGAGTTAAGGCTGATGATGACGATAACAAAGACGATGACAACAAAGACCCCGAGCCTACTCCCACTCCCGACCCTGATACCGACGCTATCTGGGAAGGCAGCGTTGCCGTAACATGGGAAGACGGCGGCAGAGTTATTGTTGCCGGCGAGCGTTTCGCAGACCTTGAAAAGGGCGACAAGCTCCTTATCACGGTTGTTCCCGGCGACGGCGCACAGCTCCAGTTACTGGACGGCGCATGGAATCATCTTGCGGTTGAAAAGACCCTTGACGGCTATAACAGCGACTATGCTGTAGTAGCAATTTCCGGCACAACTGTTACTCTTGCAATAGACAGTGAAGATGACCTGAACGCTCTTAAGAGAGACGGCATGATAATCCACGGGCAGAACTGCACGGTCAAGAAGATAGAGCTTGTTAAGGGCGGCTCAAATGAACCCGAACCCGAGCCCACTCCCGAACCTGCTCCTGAAACCCCTGCACCTACTCTTCCCGTAGGCAGTCTTGACAGCGGGTATGTTCCCAGCGTAGGCGATACTCCCGTTTCCACGGCTATCAACTCCGGTGCGGCTGTTTCCGGCGCAAACGCAGTTGAGGCGGCGGCTCATGCAAAGTCCGGCGACGTTATCGACGTTGTTATGGACGGCACTACCAACGAGCTTATCATTATCGGTAAAATTGCCGGCAGAGACAATATTACCGTAAACCTGAAATACAGCGGCTATACCCTCACGGTCAACAGCAATGATGTTGACGAAGACTTTGACGGTAAGCCCATCTACTCCTCGGCAAGATTCCTTTCCGCTTCGGAAAAGGCTGCTTTTGCGGGCGCAAAGGAAGTTCGTCAGGTAAGCATAAGAAACCTTGACGGTATTTCCAAGGCTACTGTTTCGGTGAACATGAGAGGCGGCTCCAAGGGTCTTGATGCAACAGCCCTTCGCAGAACCGCTCCCGGCAAGTTCAAGACCGTTGACAGCGGCAAGGTCGGCGAGGACAGAACATTCTCCTTTGAAGTGACCTCCGGCGGCAACTACGTTGTTTACTCCGGACAGCTTGACAAGGACTGATCATTGCTTGTTTCTTTCATTATTGACTTCCTAAAAAATATTGCCGATACCCCTCGCTTCCCCATATTTTTGGGGGGCGGGGGGTGTTGGCTTTCAGGGCAATATCGGATATGCTTTTCCCCGCCGTCAGGCGGGGAAAAGCATATTAAATTATTCTTGACAAAATAAACAAAGCATGTTATAATAATATCATAAATAAATTTCAAAGGCAATGTTAATATGAGCAACGGAGAGATTTGCACACAGTATAGGCTTATTGTTGCACTGCTTAAAAAGGGCTGTGCCGATGAGGTCATTGAAATACTCCAAGAGGCTGTTGAACGGCTGCAATCGGGGACAAACGGCAGGACGGCTTAATAAAAACGAAACGCAGGCTTACGGTCTGCGTTTTTTTGTATGCAGAAGTTCCACGGAAAAATTTGTGCAATACGCCGAAAAAAATCTCTTGACAAATAAGGAAAAATGTGTTATAACTGTATTATAGCAATTAATACACATAATACAGATGGTACGGTTTTTGTAGGCATTTTTCCCCGCCGAAGGCCGGGGAAGTTTCATTGGCGGCTGTTTATGTGCATTACGAAAGGAGCGGAAAATGTTTGATATTGACCTGCAAAGCAGAACGCCCATTTATGAGCAGCTTTACAAGCGTGTGATAGCTATGACCGTGCGGCGGGAGCTTAACGCCGGGGACAGGCTGCCCTCGGTAAGGGAGCTGGCAAAGGAGCTGGGGGTGAATCCTAACACCGTCTCAAAGGCGTTTCAGATGCTGGAGAGGGACGGGCTTGTGAATACCTTGCCGGGGCGGGGGAGTTTCATTGCCGGGGAAAACGGCGAGGCTGTTATGAGAATTTCAAGGGAGAATTTCTCGAAAGCCGTAAAAGAGGCTTATAATTCGGGGTTTAGCGAAAACGACCTTATTGACGAGGTAAAAGAAACGGTAAAAAGAGAAAAGGAGAAAGGAGACAATTCATGATACAGCTTACAAGTGTTACAAAAAGTTTCGGGGACTTTACAGCCCTTGACAATGTTGACCTTGCCATTCCCACGGGGACTTCATTCGGGCTTCTGGGCTCAAACGGAGCGGGAAAGTCAACCATACTGCGGCTGTTGTCGGGGATATACAGGCAGACGGCGGGGACGGTGGAGATAGACGGGCAGGAGGTTTTCGACAACACCGAGATAAAGCGGCGGGTGTTTTTCATCAACGATGAGACGGTACAGTTCGGCTCGTTTACCTTAAAAGGGCTGAAAAATTACTACAAGGGATTTTACCCCAAATTTTCCGAGGAGATATTCGAGGAACTGCGGAACACCGTAAAGCTCCCGGAGGATAAGCGGATAGACCGCTTCTCAAAGGGCATGAAGCGGCAGTCGGTGGTGATAACCGGGCTTGCCAGCGGAGCGGATTTTCTGCTGTTGGACGAGGCGTTCGACGGGCTTGACCCTACCATGAGGATAATCGTAAAGCGAATGATAGTGGACGCCATGCTTGACAGGAAGCTCACCACGGTCATCTCCTCCCATAATTTAAAGGAGATAAACGAGGTCTGCGACAGCGTTGCCCTTATTCATCAGGGGAAAGTTGTCTTCAACCGTGATCTTGACAGCGTTAAGGGGAATATCCACAAGGTGCAGGCGGCGTTCAGGCAGGACTACCAAAAGGAAGATTTCGACAAATACGGCATTCTCCACTACAGCCGCAGTCAGAGCATTCATTACATCATCATGAAGGGCAGCGAAGAGGAGATAAGAGGGAAACTGGCGGAGAAAGAGCCGATAGTTCTCGACCTTATCCCCCTTAGCCTGGAGGAAATATTTATCTATGAAATGGAGGGACTGGGCTATGACGCAGGACAGCTCGATTAAAAAGGAAAAATTTTTCAGCCCCGCAATGCTCCATAACGGAGTGATGGGCTTTAAGCACAATTTCAAGCTGGCGGTGGTGCTTTTCGTGCTGCATATGGCGGCGCTGCCCCTTACCCTGTCCATGCTTATATACAGCATTTTTTCCGAAGGAAGAGCGGAAGCAGACGGATATATGATAATAGCCGTACTGACCACGGGTGCGGCGGCGGCGGCGGGTATCTTATGCGCCCTTTCGTCAATGCCCTATTTATACAAAAAATCCGTGGTGGATATGCGGCTGTCTCTCCCTATGACAACGCTGCAAAGGTTCGTTTCGGATTTTATTTCGGGATTGTGCGTTTATGTTATCCCGTTCATTGTTTCAAGCGTAATTTCCCTGCTTATAACGCTGGCGGGGCATCTCACCTGCGACGGCGTGACCTTTTACAGAAGCTATGATTACGAAAAGAAGGACGGCTGGGAATGCCATTTGTTCGAGGAGGCCGCCCCTGTTCTCATAAGGGGGATAATTGGGGCAGTGTTCATAATGGTGATGTTCTACACGCTGACGCTGCTGGTGTCCTGCTGCTGCGGGTCGGTGTTCGAGTGCGTGTGCTACACGCTACTGGCAAACGGGCTTATTCCCGGAACGGCGGCTGTGGCGATAATGGCACTGCTGGACGATATTTACGGGCTTGTGCCGGAAAGCTATGCGGCTATGGTGATACCCTACACTTCCCCCATAGGCGGCTGCATAGGGCTGATGTTTGCCCTGAGCGGGCATATTGAGGGAGTTGCAAACACCGTCCCATCCTCTGTCACCTATGGGAAATGGCTGCTGATCTTCGGGCTTTTTACTCTCCTGTATATTTTCTGCACCTATCTTATCTACCGAAAGAGAAAGGCGGAGGACACGGGAAACCCCATAGTTTACAGCGCAATGTTCCACATCGTAATGACCCTGGGGACAGCCTGCATTGTGTTTACGTTTTTGTATGACAGCGGACTTTCCGAAATCTTCCCCATGGTGATAGTTACGGGGATAGTCTACTTTGTGTTCTCGGTAATACGCAGGAGAGGATTTAAAAAATTCTGGCGTTCGGCGGTGTCTTATGTATGCACAATGATCGCCTGCATAGGGTGTTTTGCTCTGGTGACGGCAACAGAAGGCTTCGGGGCGAAAAATTATGTCCCCAATGCAAACGCTGTGGCGGAGGTGTATCTTGACTACAGCGGAGCTTACGAAAATCCCCTTGATGTGGACTTTTCCGGCTTTGACATAAGCTATAACGAGATCCCCCTGAAAATAACCGACAGGGACGCTCTGGAGATAGTCACCGATGTTCACAGCCTTGCGGTAAATCACAGTGCCAATGACAGTACCTCCCGCAGCTTCGGCATGACCTACCGCTTAAAGTCGGGCAGGCTTGTTATAAGGAAATATTCCTTGACGGACGATGCTATCCGCCGTCTTGCGGATATGGATATGCTGCGGGAGACCAAGGAGTTCAGGGCGCAAAGGGCAAGGCAGGCGGCATTTGACCTGTATACCTACAGTTTAAACAGCTCATCCTCCTTCGGCTATGATTACGACTATTACAGCGGAAGCTCCCCCAGCCTTACCCTTACCCCCCAGTGGCGGCTTTACAACGATGACAGCAGCAGTATCCACCCAAGAAGCATTGTCAGCATAAAAAATCTCCCCGACGATTTCAAGACCGAGCTTGGGGAATGCCTCTACAATGACATTGCGGAGGAGACGGAGGAGGAATACTTTTCCGACCCCCACGGCATATTCCAGCTTTTCAGCGGCACGGACAGCGACTATTACTACCGCAGTAATGTCATCACAATAAGAGGCTATTACCGCCGCACATTGGATTATCTCAAACGCTGCGGCTTCGATACGGAGCTGGAGTTACCCAAATCTATCGGGATAAACGCAGTTGACAGGACAACTGTGGCGATAGTCAGCGGCAAGCTGATGGAAGATTTTACCGGCAGGGATATTCCCGCATTCACCGCCTGCGCCTCCGCAAAGGGAGTTATAGCCAATATAAGCTTTTTCGATTACTCCCATGTGCGGGACTATCACGGGCTTACGGAGGACCTTTACACGGTAATGGCAAATTCATACAAGCAGTATAAAACCGATGAAAGCTGCTATACTATTATCGTGAACGGAAACGCTGCGGTGATAGACCCCCGGTGCAATGCTGCCGCCGAACGGCTTTTCATAAACGCCGTGCTTCAGGATTTTGTATACTATATGTCGGATACCGAAAGCTGGGTAACTCTCAGCGGCAGCAGCAGGGCAGCCGAATATAAAGCATTCCTTGGCAGCTTTCTTGACTGCTACGGCAGGGATAAGATAGATTCCTTTGCCGCATCGGGAATGTCCTTCTATGACGGCATCAGCGACTATATAAACGGCGTTGTAAGGAGCGGGCGTTATCATGCCAACGAAAGCACCTTTGCCGAAAAGTACCGGGGCTACAGCTCCGATGCCGATTACTACAGAGATTACGGTTTTATATATAACGATGACTATGCCTATCCTTCCACCGAGAGCTATTGATCCGCAAAAAATGGGTTTGCCGTTTTCCGTTCACGCTTTTTGCAAAAAGCGGGAGATACCGCAAAAAGTCCCCCTCTGCGATAAAGCAGAGCGGCTTACAACAGTATCATTCCCGAATAATAACGGAATATTGTGAAGTCTCCCCGGGGATATTCACGGAAAGGAGACCCCTATGAAAGCTAAGAAAGTTTTAAGCCTTTTGTGCATAGCGGGAATTTGCGGAGCAATGTTCACCGCCTGCGGCAAAAAGGACGATACCGAGCAGAACGGTTCAACAACCAATGAGACGACCAAAGCAGCGACATCGGCAACAAGCGGGACATCGGGAAATACTTCCGCAGCGGACAATAACGGCGGCAATAATGCCGACAGCACCGACGGAGCAAACACCGTCCACGGCGATAACGCCGGACGTTCCCGTGACATTGACGGAGACGGCTTTGTGGAAGACGTTGTAAACGACGTTGAGGACGTTGTTGACGATGTTGTACGGGGCGCAGAGGACATTGGTGAAGATGTTGTCCGGGGCGCACGGGACGTTGCCGACGACCTGTCTCCCCGTGAGCATGACCGCTCCACGGTGACCACGACAAATGAATAAAAGTTCGGCATAAACGGAAAAACAGCCGCAGACGGTTCAACGAAACCGTCTGCGGCTTTGATTTTCAAATGCGTAGTTCTTGTTGAATTTGCACAATTTTACGGGAACTGCAGTTCTCATTTGCTGGCTATTTTGACAGGAAGCGCACTTCCTGTGAATTTGCACAATTTTACGGGAACTGCAGTTCCTATTTGTTGGCTGTTTTGACGGGAACTGCAGTTCCTGTTAAATTTGCACAATTATATAGGAACTGCAGTTCCTATTTGTTGGCTGTTTTGACGGGAACTGCAGTTCCTGTTAAATTTGCACAATTATATAGGAACTGCAGTTCCTATTTGTTAGCTATTTTGACGGGAGCAGCAGTTCCTGTTAAATCTTCACAATTTTATAGGAACTGCAGTTCCTATTTGTTGGTTGTTTTGACGGGAACTGCAGTTCCTGTTAAATTTGCACAATTTCATAGGAACTGCAGTTCCTATTTGTTGGCTGTTTTGACGGGAACTGCAGTTCCTGTTGAATTTACACAATTTCATAGGAACTGCAGTTCCTATTTGTTGGTTATTTTAACGGGAAGTGCTGTTCATACTGCTTTTTCGATTATATTTTATCCGTTGGCTTGACAAATGACGAAAATAGGAGTATAATGTAATTAAGTATTTTTTTTCCGAAAAAAGGAGACCGGTTCTCAATGAACGATAAAATAGATTTCGTTATTGTGTGGGTGGACGGCGGCGACCCGGAATGGCAGGCGGAAAAGGCAAAATATTCCGCCTTTGAGGACAGCCGCACCGACAGTCGCCCTCAGCGTTTCCGGGACTGGGACAATCTGATGTACTGGTTCAGGGGAGTGGAAAAGTTCGCCCCGTGGGTCAATAAAATTCATTTTGTCACTTGGGGGCATCTGCCGAAATGGCTCAATGTAAACCACCCCAAACTCAATATAGTAAAGCATTCGGACTATATTCCCGAAAAATACCTGCCCACTTTCAGCGCAAATCCCATTGAGCTTAATCTTCACAGGATAAAGGGGCTTGCGGAAAATTTTGTTTATTTTAACGATGATGTGTTTATCATATCTCCCGTACATGAGGAAACTTTTTTCAAAAACGGTCTCCCTTGCGACAGTGCGGTACTCAATGTTCACTGCTGCCCGCCGCCGCCGGATATTGTTCAGTATATGGCGGTACGGGATATAGGTATCATAAATAAATATTTCAATATGAAAAAAGTCATAAAGGAAAACTCTTCAAAATGGTTCAATTTAAAATACGGCAAGCAGCTTCTCCGCACTGCCGCCCTTTATTCCTGTCCGAGATTTCCGGGAATGTGGCAGCATCATCTCGGTTCGTCTTTTAAAAAAACAACCTTTGAAAAGCTCTGGGAGCTTGAATATGATGAGCTTGACAAGACCTGCATGAACAGATTCCGCACAATGTTTGACCTTAACCAGTATCTTTTCAGAGAATGGCAGATAGCCGAGGGTGAATTTTCTCCCCGCAGCACAAAAACCGGAAAAAATTTTATAATCGGCGGCGAACATCTGGGAGAAAGCGTTATAGAGAGAAATATTTATGATGTCAGCAGCATTTGCGGCTATATTGGCGGACAGATGGGAAAAATGCTCTGTCTGAATGACGGCGAAATGACCGAGAAGGAATTTGAAAATAACAAAAGGCGCATAAAAGAGGCATTCGATAAGATACTTCCCGAAAAATCGGAGTTTGAAATATAAGAAGGCAGGGGAAATAATGATTCCCAAAATAATCCATTACTGTTGGTTCGGCGGAAAGCCTCTGACCGAACTTGCGCAAAGGTGCATTGCCAGCTGGAAAAAATTTTGTCCGGATTATGAGATAATCAGATGGGACGAAAGCAACATGGATATTTCCTCCATTGCCTATATGAAAGAGGCATATGAGGAGAAAGCATGGGCTTTTGTATCGGATGTGGCAAGACTTCAGGCGGTAATGAAATACGGCGGTATATATCTTGATACGGACGTGGAGCTTATAAAGCCTCTGGATGACCTGCTTTCCAATAATGCCTTTGCGGCAATTGAGGAAAATGACAGATACTTTGTTGCATTGGGGCTTGGTTTCGGAGCGCAGAAGGGGTCGGAGTTTGTAAAGGCATTGCTTGAAAGTTATGAAGGCAGGCATTTCAGACAAGAGGACGGAACTTCAGACAGAACAGCCGCTCCGCTTTATCAAAGCGGCTTGATGCAGTCTATGGGGTTTAACGGAAAAAACGAAAATCAACAGGTGGCGGACGCACTAATTTATTCCTCCGAATATTTTTGCCCCAAATCGCAGCGTACGGGGGTTTTGAAAATAACCGACCGCAGTTACTCGATACATCATTACAACGGTTCATGGAAAACACGGGAGGAAATTTCATATATAAAATGCAAGCATAAGATATTGCAGAATTTCGGTTCGTTTCCCGGAAATATTATATGGACTTTTTACAGAGTAATATACAAGCTGAAAAAGACGGGAGTAAGAAATACAATGCGGCTTATCTCAAAAAAAATAAAAAATATCAGGTGAAATTCCCGTATCTTTATTTGACGGCAGGGACAATGGAAGAAAATATTGGAGGAAATATACAGTGAAAACAAGAGGCAGCCTTAAACTGAATCCTTTGAACAGTAACTTGTTGCTGTTTATTCTGCTTTTGCCGTATTTTAAGCCCGCAAGCATTGAATATATTTTCCCCGCACTGGATCATATACTTGACGGATTGAGAGTTTTTTCCTTTGCGGCAACATGGATATTGTTCATCACCGGAAAAAAAGACGGAAAAAAAATATCCAGATATTTTTTTACCCTCTGTTTGTTTGAACTGTCCCTGTTTGTCAGTACGTTCCTTAACAGCGCTGATTACAGAAAAACGCTTATTTCCTTCGGCACTGTCATATCCTTCTGCATGCTGACGGAGCTTTCTGTAAAAGCCAATGCCGGGCTTTATTTCAAAACGGTTTTTTGGATATACTTCTGGGAGATACTTGCAGACTTTGTTCTTTTGCTTATTTATCCCAACGGATTTGCCAAGGACAGCTATTACTATGACATCATATATTTTCTTGCCAACAAAAACGGTCATGCTACCATTTTTATCCCCATGATGGCGATAATGTGCATATATTCGGCTTTCCGGACAAGAGGCAGAAAATTTACTCCCGCAGCCTTTGTAATGCTCGGCTGCATATCGGCAATAACCGTTATTCTCTGGTCGGCAACCGGGGTAGTCGGGTGGGCGGTAATGCTATTGTATATCCTGTTTATATATAAAAGCCGCCTTACGGGGATATTAAATTCAAGGCTGCTTTTCCCGGTTTCCCTCATTCTCCAGATAAGCATTGTTTTTTTAAGGCTTCAGGATAAATTTCAATTTATTATTGAGAAACTGTTAAGAAAAAGCCTTACCTTTACGGGAAGAACGCAGATATGGGATATGTCCCTGTCGCTCATAAAGCGAGCCCCGGTTTTCGGGTACGGCGTATACGAGGGGCATGGGCTTACTCTTGTGGGAAATCTGTTTTACTATTCCCACAATATCATTCTGGAGATATTGCTCCAGGGCGGGTGTGTTTCTCTTATACTGTTCGCCGCCATGTGCGTGCAGACGGGGATAAACCTGTACAAATGCAAGAATCACTATATTTCGGGAATACTGACAGCGGGAATTTTTTCAATTTTCATAATGATGATAATGGAGGCTTACATCTCCCATATCTGGGTCTACGGACTTATGGCGATATCTTCCTGCGTTCCGGAAATTATCGAACAGCTTGACAGGCAGACCCTCTCAAATAAACAACCTACGGGAGACCTGATAAATGTCACGAACCAAAAGCTCACTTAAAAATCTTGCCGCCGCTTTTATCGGGCAGGCACTGGGGATAGCTGTAAGCCTTGTTTCAAGGAATGTGTTCCTGGGCGTTTTAAGCGAGGAATACTTGGGACTTAACGGGCTTTTTTCCAATATCCTTACCGTCTTTTCACTGGTGGAGCTGGGGGTGGGGCAGGCTATGAATTTCAGCCTCTACAAGCCCCTGTCGGAAAAAAACATCCCCCTGCTCAAAAGCCTTATGAGGTTTTACAAAAAAGCCTATATTGCCATAGGCTGTCTTATAGGGATAACAGGACTTGCTTTTACGCCCTTTTACACGGTGTTCATGGACGAAACGCCGGATATACCTTTTCTTACGGTAATATACCTGCTCTTTGTTTCCGATACTGCCCTGTCCTACTTTTTCTCCTATAAGCGTGCGCTCATTCTCTGCGATGAAAAACGGTATATCGCCACGGTCTACAGATACGGCGCATACTTTTTGCTGAACATTGCCCAGATAGTCCTGCTGAAAACGACGGGGAATTACCTGCTTTATCTTGGGACGCAGGTGACGTTTACGCTGGCGGAAAATATAGCCGTGTCAAAAAAAGCAGACGGAATGTACCCCTATCTCAAAGAGAAAAGTGCCGATAAGCTCCCCCCCGAAATATTCGGGGAGATAAAGAAAAACGTAGGCGCAATGTTTATGCACAAAATAGGCGGCATGGCGGTAATGTCAACGGACAATCTTATTCTGTCGAAGTTTGCGGGGCTGACGGCTGTGGGGATATACTCAAATTATTACCTTATCACCAACGCTCTCAACAAGATACTTTTTCAGATATTCCATTCGGTAACGGCGGGGGTGGGCAATCTTAACGCCGACAGCCCGGACAAGGGGAAACTCGTAAGCACATTTAATAAATTGCTCTTTCTGGATTTCTGGGTGTTCGGCTTTTCCTCTTGCTGCCTGTGGTCGCTTTTTGATCCGTTTATTTCCCTTTGGCTGGGGGAACAGTTCTGCTTTGACAGTTTTACTGTGCTTGTTATCGTGGTAAATTTCTACCTTTACGGAATGCGCAGGACGGCTCTTATGTTCAAGGAAGCCACCGGGGCGTTTTACTATGACAGATGGAAGCCTATAGCGGAGTCGGCGGTAAATCTGATAGCATCGATACTGCTTGTAAAACGGATAGGAGCGGCGGGGGTATTTCTGGGGACGGTAATAAGCACGGTCACAACCAGTCTGTGGATCGAGCCGTACGTGGTGTACAAGTATGTTTTCGGGAAAAGTTCGGGGGAGTATTTCGGGAAATTTGCGGGATATACGGCGGTGACGGTGTTTGCATGCGCTGTCACGTCGCTGCTGTGCGGTTTTATCTCAACGGGGAGCGGAGTTGTGACATTTGTACTCAAGGCGGCGGTCTGCGCTGTCGTCCCCAATGTTATTTTTCTTGCGTTTTTTTCACGGTCGGAGAATTTCGCTTATTTTCGGGAACTCGTGAAACGAATTTTTGCGGGAGTTTCGGAAACGGCAAAAAGGATTCTTGACAAATCCGCAAAAAAGTGATATACTGAAATACGGCGGAAGAGAAAAACGGCTGTTTGGAAAATCGCATTAATAATATATGCAAATAATTCAGAGGTGAAAAAAATGGACTTACAGGACATACGGCGGGAAATAAACTCTGTAGATACCGATTTGCAGCGGCTTTTTCTGAGGAGAATGGAGCTTTGCAAAGATGTGGCGGCATATAAAAAAGCCCACGGTCTGCCCATTATCCAGGCGGACAGGGAGCAGGAGGTCATACAGCGGATAAGGGATAATTCCCCGGAGGATATGGCGGAGGCGTCCGCCGTGCTGTTTACGGAGATAATGGACATCAGCAAGTGCCTGCAGTCGGAGGAACTGACAAGGGAAAAGGAATACCCCGCTCCGGAGGTCTTCGACCCGGACAAAGCCGTTGTCATAGCCTGCCAGGGGACAAGCGGCGCATATGCGGAATCTGCCTGCATAAAGCTCTTCGGCGAAAACAAGCCTATCCGTTTTATGAACTATTTCAAGGACGTGGTGGGACTGGTGGAAAGCGGACGGGCGGATTTCGGCATTCTCCCTCTCGAAAATTCCACCGTAGGCTCGGTGGAGGAGACCTACAATTTAATGAGCAGTCACGATTTTTACATAACAAGCATAGTGCGGGTGGAAATAACTCATTGTTTTGCCGTGCGCAAAGGGGTAGACCCCCAAGGGGTAACAAGGGTGTTCTCCAAAAAAGAAGCCCTCGCCCAGTGTTCCTCATTCCTCAACAGCAAACGCCTTACCCCGGTGGAATACACCAACACCGCCCTTGCGGCGGAAATGGTGCGGGACAGCACAGACCCCGCCATAGGCTGCATCTGCTCCAAGCGGTGCGCCGAGATGAACGGCCTGCAGATAGTGGAAGAACATGCGGCGGACGTTTACCCCAATTTTACCCGCTTTATTTGCTTTTCCAAAAATTTCTGCGCTCCCGCCGACGCAGACACGGTCTCCGTGGCGTTCCGAGTACCTCACACTCCCGCAGGGCTTTACCGTACTCTCACCAAATTCGCTGTCAACGGGCTGAACCTGAAAAAGATAGCCAACCGCACTCTTGCGGGGAAGGACTTCGAGGCTCTGCTGTTCCTTGATTTCGAGGGTTCGTACAGTAACCGCAAGGTCGCCGCCTTTATCGACGATCTAAGCAGCAGTATGAGCTATTTCAAATTCCTTGGGAATTTTAAGGAGATATATTGACAAACGCTTTCCCACGCCCGATGACAGAATGTTTTTCCCCCGCCTGCGGCGGGGGAAAAACATTAACCATTCCGTATGCCGCTCATCAGATCGGGATTGCGCCATACAAAGGTCTCACGGTCGATTATTCCGCCGTCGTCCCACAGGAAACAGGGAATACCCATTTCACGGCAGGTGCTTGTGACCGCCGCCGAAAATTTTATCTAACTTTGAGGTGAAGTGTTTCCCTCAAAGCCGTATTCCCCGATTATTACGGGAATGCCCTTGTCAATGAATGTCCTTTTGAGCATACCCATTTTGCTCTCCAGCTCTTGCATCTCGCTGTCGCTGCCCCATGTTTTCTGCGCCCCGGTAATGCAGAACTGCCAAGGGGTGTAGTAGTGGACGGAGACTATCAGCCGCCCGGCGGGGTCATCGGGGAGGACAAAACGGCTGTCGCAGGTCTCGGCAATGTCCGTCCAGTAGCCTGCAATAAGCAGGTGACGGCGGCTGTTATTGCCTCCGCTGCTGCGGACTATCTCCACAAAGCGGGCGTTTATTTTGTTGAGCAGTGAATATGCCTCGTTTTTGGAAAGGTTGTCAAAGCCTATCTCGTTGGCACTCTCGAAAATAAGTTTATCGGGATAGTCCTTGAACCGCTCGCATATCTGCTCCCACAGGGCGGTGTATTTTTCGTTGAAACCGTCATAATCGGTTGAGGCACTGCGCACCCATGCCCCGAACTTTGCATCGTCTCCGCCGTCATGGTGAATATTTATTATCGCATACATATCCCGCTCCATGGCGTAGTTCACCACCTCCTCCACACGGTCGAGCCACGCCTCGTCTATCTTGTAATCGGGTGCGTCCCCCAAGTGATCCCGCCATGTAACGGGAATGCGTACGGCGTTGACACCTTCCCCTTTCATAATGTCAAACAGTTCGGGACTTGCGGGAGCGTTCCCCCACAGGGTCTCGTCCACAACGCCGTTTGGGGGGACTTCGTTGACGATACCGTCACCGTCTCTGTCGGCGGTGCATACGTCCAGGCAGTTGCCTAAATTCCAGCCTATCCCCATTTCCCCCGTAAGCTCCATAGAGGTAATGTCCCGCATTTCCCCCGGAAGTTTTATGTTCACGTTTTCATAAACCTCTTGGGAAACGTTCGCTCCCTCGGTCTCCCCTTCGCTTTCGGGAACTCCGCACGCCGTCAATGCAGCCGTGACCGATAATATAAATGCCGCTATTTTTGATGTGTTCATTTTTTTCTCCTTGTCTGTTTGCGGGAAGTTGATAGAAATCCCTCATTATCCGTGATCGACGGTCATATCTGCTGCATACACTGCGCCCGCTGTTGTTTTTGCAGGGATTACCGATCGCCCGCATTCCGAATCTCAAAATCCACTTTACCTCCCGCCACGTCCGAACGAACGCAGGTGACGCACAGTTTATCGCCGACCGTATAGGCGGTCTTGCCGTTTTTGGTAAGGGAAAAATGCCCGTCATACTCGTAAATGCCGTCGGGGAGGGTCTCTATCTTGATAAGCCCCTCGACGGTGTTCTCCAGTTGGGCGTACAAGCCGTATTCGGTAACGCCGCTTATAATTGCGTCAAAGCTCTCTCCCAGGTGAGCCGCCATATATTCTGCCATGTAGCAGTCCTCGCAGTCCCGCTCCACTCTCATGGCGGTAAGCTCGCAGTCGGAGGACTGGAGAGAGGCGGAGACGGCGAATTTTCCGTAGCGTTTTGCAATAACATCGGCGGGGACTTTATTGTAGCATGCGTCGGTAAGAATGCGGTGAATGGCAAGATCGGGGTAGCGGCGGATAGGCGAGGTAAAATGGGCGTAATCCGCCAGCACAAGCCCGAAATGACCCAAAGGTTCATGGGAATATTTCGCTTTTGCCATGCTCCGCAGCACCATGCTGTTGATGACTGCCGACAGCCCGCTGTCTTTGGAGTTTTCCAGAATTTCCGCCAGATGAATGGGCTTTACATCGGTAAAGTGAGAATGGGGAATGCCCAGCCGTTCCACTATCTCCATAAGCTCGGATATTTTTTCCGGGGCGGGGTCTTCGTGAACACGGAAAACAAAGGGTAGCTGCCTTTCTCTTGCGGTCTTGGCGGCGGCTTCGTTTGCCATAAGCATAAATTCTTCGATAATGACCTCGCTGTCCCCTCGGTCACGTTTTTTTACGTCAACACAGCGGTCGTTTTCCACAATGATCTTGCACTCGGCAGTTTCTATCTGCGGTGCGCCCCGCTTTATCTTGTTGGCGGTGAGAATGTCCGCCAGTTCTTTCATGAGAAAAATTTCGTCCTGCAACCCCTCGTATTTTTTTGCAATCTCGGCGGGGATATTTTGCGGAGTATCACGGTTGGCAAGAATTTGGTTTATCTCGCTGTAAACGCCCTTGACACGGGAACGGATAACGGTTTTGGTGAACTTGTATTTTTGGAGCTGACCCTCGGCTGAAATTTCCATAAGGCAGGAAAACGCCAGCCTGTCCTCTTGCGGGTTAAGGGAACAGATACCGTTGGAAAGAGCGGGAGGCAGCATGGGTATCACCTTGTCCGCATAGTATATGGACGTTCCCCGCATGAATGCGTTTTTATCCAGTTCGGAATTTTCTTTCACATAATGGGAAACGTCGGCAATATGAACGCCCAGCTTGTAGCCCTCGGCTGTTTTTTCAATGCTTACTGCGTCGTCTATGTCCTTGGTGTCTGCGCCGTCGATGGTGAAGATGATTTGGTCACGCAGGTCGAGACGGCTGTAAATATCCTTGTCGGTTATCTTCATGCCCCCGATATGCCGTGCCTCGTCCTGAACGGCAA